>ONGN01000089.1 GCA_900317385.1 uncultured Eubacteriales bacterium | reverse complement strand
AACGCGCAGAGATCCAGTTTTAATTCCTTATAGGTAAGATAATAGTGAACGAACTGGATCAGAACACAAAGCTTATGATGTTTTAATTCCTTATAGGTAAGATAATAGAAATCCTCCGACTGACGAATACAGATTCTCGTGGTAGTTTTAATTCCTTATAGGTAAGATAATAGTAGAACATTTCGTCTACTTTTGCTATTTTACACTACATATTGTGATATGTCAAGGAAAAGTTTGGAAATTATGTGCCAAAAACTTAGTCAACCCCGAGAAAACGCAATAAAAACCGCCGAAAAAGTTGCTAAAAATGCAAGACAAAAACGGCGGTTGACTAAGTAAATATTTGTAAAAACCACAATATATAGTGGCGCCCGGAAAATGACCACAATTGCCGACGACCTCATCCACCGCACACGCGCCGCCTTCCCCGCAAAGGCTAATGCTATTTTGTTATATCTTCGTCTTTCCGTAGATAAGTATATCGGCTATGCGCTTTGAGGCGAGGCCGTCGCCGTAGGGGTTTTTGGCCCGGCTCATCGAATCGTACAGCTTCTCATCGGTGAGGAGAGCCTTGAACTCGCGGTATATGTTCTCCTCCTTCGTGCCGATGACCTTCAGAGTCCCGGCGGCGACGCCCTCCGGTCTCTCCGTGACCTCGCGCAGGACGAGGACGGGCTTTCCGAGCGACGGAGCTTCCTCCTGAATGCCGCCGGAGTCGGTGAGTATCATATACGAGCGGGCGAGGAAATTATGGAAGACCATAACGTCCATCGGCTCTGTAAGCCTGATCCTGTCCATTCCGGTGAGCGTGGCGTCCGCCGCCCGCCTCACAAGGGGGTTTAAATGTATCGGGTAGAGGACTTTCACGTCCGGGAACTCCTCAACGACACGGCGGATTCCGCGAAAAATGGAGTGAAGCGGCTCGCCCCAGCTCTCGCGGCGGTGGGCAGTGAGTATGACGAGGCGGGAGCCGTCCGCCCAGTCGAGGTCGGGGTGGCTGAACTCCTCAACGACGGTAGTCCCGAGCGCGTCTATCGCCGTGTTCCCGGTGACGAAGATGGACTCCGGCTTTTTCCCCTCGCGCAGAAGGTTATCCCTCGCGACGGCGGTGGGCGCGAAATTATAGTCCGCTATCGAGCCGACGGCCTGGCGGTTGAACTCCTCGGGGTAGGGGGAGTGCACGTCGTAGGTGCGGAGACCTGCCTCAACGTGACCCACCGGCACGCCCATATAGTAGGCGGCGAGGGCGGCGGCAAAGGTCGTCGTCGTGTCGCCGTGGACTAATATGACGTCCGGCTCGACCTTGGATATGACCTCGCTCATGCCGCGCATAACCTTCTCGGTAACGTCGAAAAGGGTCTGACCCTGGTTCATAATATCGAGGTCGTAATCGGGCTTGACGCCAAAAACGTCGAGCACCTGCTTTAACATCTCGCGGTGCTGCCCGGTGACGCATACGACGGTCTCGGCGTTCCTTCGGCTTTTAAGCTCATTTACGAGGGGACACATCTTGATTGCCTCCGGCCTCGTGCCGAAAACGAGCATTATCTTTTTCATAGATGAGTATTCCTTTCTTAGAATTCTCGTCTATTCGATTATACCATTTTCCCGGGCGGTTTACAAGATAAATGAGAGGACGAGCTCGATTATTCCGGCGAATACCGCCCCCGCCGCGAGGAGGAGGACGGGCGGGAGGCGGTAGAGAAATGAGCGCTTTTTAAATCCCTCGGCAAAGGCGTATTCCTCGGCCGTGCGTAATGCCTCGCAAAGAAGGTCGTCCGCCGTGACGCCGCGAGCGCCCGCCCCGTCGCGAAGAATGAATATCGCCTCGTCGAATACCTCGGGCTTCGGCGAGCGGACTATTACGACCCTGCGGGAAGTACCCTTTACCATAAAATCACTCTCCTTACCTGAGAGTATATCCGCTTATCGCGAAAGCTAAACCTCGGAAACGCTTACGCTTATGACGGTCATATCGTCCTCGCCGGATGAGGTCTCAAGGGCTTTTTCCATTATCAGGCGGCTCAGCGCCTTCGGGTCCCTGCCGCCGTACTGCGAGATAAGCTCGCGCAGCCTGCGGTCGTCCGAGCCGGAGACCATCCCGTCGGATATAAAAACGATCATATCCCCGTCGCGAAGGCGCATACGCCTGCCCCTGTCGCGGACGCCGCCCTCCTCGGAGAGCCCGGCGGGCATAAGGCGGGAGCCGACGGTCTTTATCCTGCCCTCGCGCAGAACGTAGGAGGGAGCCGCCCCGTATTTATAGAACCGGGCGTCGCCCGTAAAGCTGTCCAGAGTAAAAAGATCGACGGTAGAAGTGCCGGTATCGCCCTCGTTTTTCAAAAACATCATATTGTCGATAAGGCTGAGGCTGAGTTCCGGCTCGACCCCCGCCATAAGGAAAAGACGCAGGGCGGAGGCCACGGCTCCGCTTATCTTCGCCGCCTCGGGGCCGGTGCCCATACCGTCTGCGAGGATAAGGGAGAAAACCCCCTCGTCGGATAAAAACCCCGAGCAGGAGTCTCCGCTCACTCCGCCGCCCTTTCCGCTCTTAGCCGCCCCGAAGGATATGGAGAGCGGGGCCTTCTCGCAGAGCACGAGCCTGCCGACCCCCGGCTCAAACTCCGAAAGGCGGAGGGGCTTTCCCGCGAGCCTGGATATCTCCTCGATCCAGTCCCCGTTCCGCCCGAGCTCTCCAAGCGCCTCACCACGCAGCTCTATCCTCAGCCTGCCGCCGCGAAGCCTTAAAGCTGCGGCGGATACGCCGACGCCCCTCGAGCCGATAAGACCTATTATCCGCTTCTCAAGTGCGGGCTCAACGCGGACGTCCTCGCCGAGGGAGCGGGAGAGGGAGTCTAAGAGCTCCCTGAGCCCGCCGTACTGGCTGAGCCCCGCCTCGCGCATATAAACGAGGCGCTGAGAGAACTGCCGCCTCTGCCTGCGCGAGCGCGCCTCGGCGTTTATAGCCGCCGTGAGCCTGTCCGCCCTTTCGCAGGTATCAATGAAGTAGGGGGGAAGGTCGGCTGCTCCTATCCCGCCCTCATCGCTGAGCTTATGAGTTACGGAGCCCAGAGCGTCGCGGGTGGTCTGATACTCCGCCTGCCAGCAGCGGGTTGAGCGCGGGCAGGAGCGGCAGACCTCCTCTGCCGCAGCGTCAAAAACGCGGGAGGGGTCCTCAAGATTTCCGCCCGTCCGGACGATCTCGCCTGCGGCGTCGCTCAGAGTGCCGAAGGCGCTGCCCGCGAGGCTAAGCCGCCGCCTTGCGTATTCCCTCGCGCGCCGAAAGCCGAAGCCGGAGGCTCTGAGGGGGAAGACAGAGCCTATCCGCGATAGAACGGCGTCGGGCAGCATAGCTACTACGACGGAGGCGGCAAAGCAGTCGTAGAGCGGCACGAGCGAGGCAGAAGCTCTGAAGCTCCAGAGCACGGTGAGGGCGTCCGCCGCTATGTAGCTGAGCACGAAAACGAGCCTGCCGCTCTTTGAAAAAACGCCGGAGACGAGGGCGGAGACGGAGAAAATCGCCGTGTAGATCCCGACCGTGCCGGAGGCGAGGTCGAGCGCGGCGCCGAAGGCAGCGCCGATAGCCGCGCCCGCGCCGATACCGCCCTTATAGGCGGAAACCATAACGAAGGCCGCGGCGAGAGCGCCGCCTATCGAGAGAACTCCGAACAGCCTTATACCGGAGAGCCCCATACAAAAGGCAGCGGCGAGCAGCACGGTGCTCACCGTGTGGGAAAGCCTGCCGAGATTTCCGTCGGAGGCCTCGTTCCACGGCGACATGGCGATATCGTAGAAAAAAACGAGAGCAGCCGAGGTGACGCTTTCGGTTATGAAGAGGGCGAGAGGCACGACCTTCCACCCCGAGTCAAAGGCGTAAACGAAGCCGATGGAAGCCATCGCGATAAGCGTCACCGCCGGGCGGAAAAGGCGCCCGTCGCTCTTTACAGACGAGCGGAGAACGCGATAGACCCACCTGACGAGCACGATAGCCGCCGCGTATTTCAGCGAGGCGGTAAACCCGAGCCCGAAGAAATAGCCCAGGATCGCGCCCGCCGCCGTGACAAGGCCGAATAGCCCGTCAGGCGCCGCCGCCGCGAACGCCACGCCGAAGGGCGCAAAGCCCGAAGACGCCCTTGCCATTCCGAGACTGAGAGCTATAAAAAACCTTGAGCCGCCCTCCATTACCCGCCCCGCGTCAAGTCCGCGAAGCCTTCTTCCCGCCGCCATCATCCTTTGCAGCACTTCGATCTCCCTTTCCTTATAATCCCACCTCTCTGCTTCTATCGCGGATTGTACACCGTGTTCAGGAAATATTTTGTCAAATTAACATAATTCTGTTAATAAAATTAAAACTTTTCCGGCTGCAGTTGTATTTCCGGGCCGAAAAAGCTATAATCAGATAAAATGAGGTGATTTAATTGATATCGGCTTATGAGCTCCGCTTCCGCGCAAGGCGGCATTTAATGGAAAACTTCGGAAGAATAATACTGAGCTCTATCGTAGTTACCCTCGTGCTCTTCGGCCTCAGTATGCTCTCGATGCGCACGTCGGGCGTTTACGAATGGGTGGATAAAAACAGCAGCGTCGAGCAGCTAAATAAGATGAACGCGTGGATGGACGAGTACAGGGCGGCTGTCATAGCAAATGACGAAGCGGCTGCCGAAGCGCTTTTGAAGACCAATCCGCTTCCGGTCTTTCCGAAGGTGCCCACAATGGGCATCGTGCTCACCGTCCTTCTCGAGCTCGCCTCTACCGCTATCAGCGCGGGCTATTCCGGCTATTTCCTCAAAAGGGTCAGGGGGCGCGACGCCGGGGTGAGGGACGCCTTTCCGGGCTTTAAAAACGCTGTCAGGATTTTGATAATAAACCTTTTCGTCGGCATAGCCGTCGGCTTCGGCTTTCTCCTTTTCATCGTTCCGGGCATTATCCTGAGCTATCGTTACAGGCTCGTTTACTACGTTATGTTCGATAACCCGCAGATGGGGCCGATAGCCTGTATGCGCGAGTCGGGGAGGCTGATGCGGGGGAATAAAGCCCGCCTTTTCCGCCTTGACCTCAGCTTTCTCGGGTGGATAATACTTGCCGCCGTAGTGAGCGCGATTATTCTGCCCGTCCTCGATATCTGGCTTACGCCGTATATCGAGCTCAGCCGAGCGTATTTCTATTTAGACCTCGTGCCGAACGGGGCTTACGGACGCGAAGACGACCGGATATAAAAGCGAGAGGATGACGCATCGTCACATCGTCATCCTCTCTTTTTTCCTTTTTCGTCCAGGTATTCGTTCCGCACACCGGCAAGGTCTTTTACGACCTCCCCGGCTATTATGAGCCCCGCGACCGACGGCACGAAGCTCACGCTGCCGGGTATGCTGCGCCTGCCCGCCTCCGGCTCCTCGCCCTCGGGCGCTGCGGGCTCCATCGGCGGCTCCTCGGAGTAGACCACCTTAAGCGAGTATATCCCGCGCTTTTTAAGCTCCTTTCGCATTATGCGGGCGAGCGGGCAGACCTTCGTTTTCGATATATCGGCGACGCGAAAGGCTGTCGGATCAAGCTTGTTTCCCGCACCCATGCTCGATATGATGGGAACTCCCGCCTCCTTCGCTCTTGCGGCGAGCTCAAGCTTGCCCTTCACCGTGTCGATCGCGTCTACCACGTAATCATATTCCGAGAAGTCGAAGAGCCCGGCAGTCTCGGGGGTGTAAAAAACGTCGTATACCCGGACTAAAGTCTCCGGCGATATCTCGCGCACCCTGTCGCGGGCGACCTCCGCCTTCGGCCTTCCGACGGCGGCGTCCGTCGCTATTATCTGGCGGTTTATATTTGTAAGGGATACCGTGTCCTTGTCGATAAGATCGAGGGCGCCTATACCGCACCGCGCAAGCGCCTCTACCGCGTAGCCGCCGACCCCGCCTATGCCGAATACGGCGACGCGGGCGCGCTTCAGCTTTTCCATCGCCTCCGCGCCTAATAGAAGCTCAGTCCGCGAAAATCTGCCGATACTCATTCGGATACCCCCTGTATCTCATAGGCGTCCAAAGCCGCCTGACCGCGCGCCGTCAGCGCCATGCTCCCGTGGACGGGATAGACGGAGTACTCTGCGTAATCGTAGTTTTTGAGCGGGATATCGTAATCGAGGCTGATAAGCCCCTTCAGCATGAGCCAGGTCAGAGTCTCGCTTATCTTCTCGCAGCCGTCATAGAAAACGGGGTCGAGCCCCGCTGCCTTCGCCCCGAAGGGGAGAAAGGGGAGAGAGCGAAAGCGCAGAAGAAAATCCAGCTCTTCTTTAGTGAGGCTAACGTCGCCGCCCCGGCAGCCGCCGCAGCAATTTTTATTATTTTCCATATCATCTTACCTCTTCAATAGTTCCGCCGCCGACGACCAAGTCCCCGTCGTAGAAAACGGCGGCCTGCCCAGGCGTCATAGCCCTCTGCGGCTCGTCGAACAGAAGGCGCACCTTTCCGCCGGGCAGAGGGGAGAGAAGGGCGGGCTTTGCTTTTTGGCTGTACCTTGCCTTGGCCTCGACCCTTATGGGCTCATATAGCTCGGGGATAGAGATGAAATTGAGCCCGCCGACGATAGCCTCGCGGCGCATAAGCTCTGCTTCCGGACCGATCGTGACCGTGTTCTTTTCCATATCCTTTCCGGTGACGAAAACGCGCTCGCCCATCGCTATGCCGAGACCGCGCCTCTGACCGAGGGTGTAGCGCACTGCCCCGCGGTGCCGCCCGAGTATCGCCCCGTCCGCGCCAAGGTAAACGCCCGGCTCGTAGACCTTTCCGGTGTAGCTCTCCATAAACGCCCCGTAATCCCCTCCGGGGATAAAGCAGATATCCTGACTGTCGCGCTTGCGGGCATTTATAAGCCCCTCGCTCTCAGCAACAGCCCGCACCTCGCTCTTTTCAAGAGAGCCGAGGGGAAAGACGGTGTGCGCCAGAACGTCCTGACTGAGAGAATAGAGTACGTAGGTCTGATCCTTATCGGAGTAATCTGCCCTTTTGAGAAGATACCGCCCGGAGGCGGGGTCGCGCTCTATCTTAGCGTAATGCCCGGTCGCGATTGAGTCAAGGCCGAGCGCCCTCGCAGCCGCGAGCATCATCGGGAACTTGAGAGTGCGGTTGCACAGAACGCAGGGGTTTGGAGTAAGCCCCGCCTCGTAGGCGGCGACGAAGCGTTTTATAACAAGCTCGTCAAATTCGCGGGAGAGGTCAAAAACGTGGTGCTCCATTCCAAGACGGGCGCAGACCGAGGCGGCGTCCCCAATATCGCCCTCGGCTCCGCCGTGAAGCAGCATAGTGCCGCCCGCGCAGGTGTAGCCTTCGCGCAGCATAAGAAGGGCGGCAACGGAGCTGTCCACTCCGCCGGACATCGCGATAAGCGCCGACTTTTCCATAAAAATCCCCCTCCCTTGCTGCCGCAATTATACTAAAGCGGCGTTATAAAGTCAAATGTTTACGGTTTCTTAATTGACTTATGTTTTCTCCGGGTGTATATTCCCATTTGGAAAAATCATTCAAAGGAAGTGCAGCTCAAAATGCCCAAAAAGCAGTTTAAGGCCGAGTCGAAAAGGCTTCTCGACCTTATGATCAACTCGATCTACACACATAAGGAGATATTCCTCCGCGAGCTTATTTCCAACGCGTCGGACGCCTGCGACAAGCTCCTGTATAAATCGCTCACCGAGAATATCGGCCTTAACCGAGGCGACTTTGCGATAAGCCTTTCCCGCGACGAGGCCGCCCGCACCCTCACCGTGAGCGATAACGGCATCGGAATGGACAAGGACGAGCTCGAGGCCAATCTCGGCGTTATCGCCGCCTCCGGCACCCTCAAGTTCAGAAACGAGGTCGGCGAGGAGCCGCTCGATACCGACGTTATCGGCCAGTTCGGCGTCGGCTTCTACTCCGCCTTTATGGTGGCGGACGAGGTTAAAGTTCTGACGAAGAAATACGGCGAGGACAGCGCCTGGCTCT
>ONGN01000044.1:27808-38274 GCA_900317385.1 uncultured Eubacteriales bacterium | reverse complement strand
TTGGAGCAAACCTTTTATTTACTGTAATCTATTTTTTCGCCTTTCGACATGAGTCCGGGATTTTTGAAATGATTTGAAAGACAATAAGAAGTGGCGCGGATGTGGCTTAAAACTCAGTACAGAGGGGGGCTTGAAACTGTTATGGAACTGCTTAGATTGCTGCTGCTTGACGATGAGCATATTATTCTTGAAGGAATGAAAAAAACCTACCAATGGGAAGAAATGGGATATGAGGTCGTTGGCGCATACACGGACGCTGAGGACGCAATGGCGGAGCTGGCTGGCACCAAGCCCCAGGTGATCCTTTCGGATATTCGCATGCGCAATATGGACGGGCTTGAATTTTTCAGGCAGGTTTGCGAAGAGATCCCCGACTGCCTGGGTATCTTCGTGAGTGCGTACAGGGACTTCGACTATGCGAAAAGAGCCTGTGAGCTCGGAGCTTTCGGCTATCTGCCAAAGCCTTTTAAAGAAGAAGAACTTCGGGACTTTATGCTTCGCGCTCATGATGAGTATCTAAAGAAAAAGGAGGCATTGCGCGGCCGCCTGATCGCGGAATACCTAAGCTCAAAGCAGAACGCGGCTTTTATAAATACGATGGTGGAGAAGTTCGCGAAGAATCAGGCGGATGCTGAGGGAATGGAGCGCCTGTTTGACATTACGGCAGGATTATCTCCAAAGAATATGGTGTTTTCCTGCGCTGTTATTGACGTTGACGTTGAATACTCGCTAAACAACGAAATGGAATATGAAGCGACCAGATTTGAGCTTTTTGAACAGCTTGATGAGACGCTGAAGAAATACTACCGGGTATGGAGTTTCCTGCTTGATAACGGAAGCAAGGCGTTTATCGTTGATCTTTCTGAAAACAAAGAATGCGCCGCAGTTCAGGAATTGATCGCGGAGGTGAGCAGGAAAAAGGGCGTAGAGGTTATCTCCGTCGTGTCCAAGGAGTATTCCGGATTATTCGGAATACAGGAAAGCTACAAGCAGGCGCGTCAGCTCTATGAAATTATGCTTGGATACGGCAGCGGCATGGCGCCCATTAAGAGTGAGGAGTTAATTGCAGACAGAAGATCAATAAACAGTAAAGAGCTTGAGATCATTGATGTAATCCGCAGAAATGACGCAAATGCGATTAAAGACTGCTACAGAGAGTTTATAAATGAAATATCTTCACAAAATGAAGACGTGATGATGTATCTTCTTCAGCTTGCCATTCGAGTTCAAATCTATGTAAGAGAAACGTATGGAGAAACAGACCGGCTGAACGGCGCATATCAAAGCTTTTTCAGGGGTATATTCTCTGTCTCTGTATCAGGCGGGGAAGACATCCTCTATAATCTTCTCGTTCAGACTATAAAGAGCAGGCTGGAGTATTGCCGGGAGAATTCCGCAAATAACTTTACTTCATATATCCGGCAGGCAATGGATTACGTTGAAGCGCATTACGCTGAAGAGTCGCTTACCGTAAATGACGTTGCAGCTGCTATTTATCTTAATCCCGTCTATTTCGGGCGTATGTTCAAGCAGAACACGGGCATCCCCTTTCGCAGGCATCTTATGAACGTCAGAATGGAAAAAGCAAAGCAGCTGCTTTTGCAGGGGGAGCACGGCGTTTTGCAGATCGGCGAGATGGTAGGAATTGAAAACCCGTCCTATTTTACACAGCTGTTTAAGCAGTACACGGGAATGGTTCCAAGCGAATTTGCCGGAGGGAAGAGCTGAGCCGCAGTCCGCGGCGATTGGAGCGGGAAATACAAATGAAAAAGCTGTTTTGGGGAATCAAGAAAAAAACTATCGCGTTCTATCTGGCAGTTTTATTCACTGCGTTTCTATTTACTTATTTGACTACGTCGGCGCTGGTCAGAAGAGTAATAGAGGATAACCTTCAAGAGAAGTATCAGTTCATAAATGAGAAATCCGCTATTCGACTTGCGGACTATTATCAGAAGAGCGATACTCTGATGGAGAAGTTCATCGCCAGCCAGACGTTTCAGGATTCGCTCCGCAGAGAACCACTGAGCAAAAGACAGGTCGTTGAGCTGAGGCGCGAGCTGTCCTATATGACGATGGATCATTTGGAGCGCAGTATTTACATTGACAATAAAGGCGCGATTTACGGGGAATTGCCTTTCGGATTCAAAAAAGAGGAAATCAAAAGTTGGCTGAATAATTTCAATTTTTCTTCCTCATACTCGACCACCAAATGGCTTTGGTGCAGCGGGTTCGGAGGCACGGGGGATGATGACGGCCTCTATGTTGGGCGCCTGCTCCGGCATTTTGATTACCCCGTAGAGCCCGGAATAGTAATTCTGCATCTGAATGATCAGCTTTTTAATGAGGTGCTGACCGACCCGGATGGAGATGGAGTAAGACGCGGCATTGTCACGCCGGCAGGAGAAATATGCTATCAGTTAAATGATGAAGTTGAAATAAGCGATTATGAACGTACCGTTTGCCAAACAATGCTTTCCCGGGGAGAAGCGAGCGTTAGAGAGAATGACGAGCTGTTCCTTATGCGGGAGGAAAAAGAGAGCGGCTTTTACGTATTGACTGTTGTACCCAAATCGGTGCTGAATCAAGGGGTCGCAGCGATCCGCGTTCAGCTTTCTCTTGTCTTCTTGTTCGCATGCATAGGCGCATATTTCTTCAGCGTCTATTATTCGAGAAAAATAACGCGGCCTATTCAGGAGATCAACGCGGCGATGAATCAATACCGCGCAACGAGCGCGAAGAACAGGCTTTACCTTAACAGCGGGACAGAGCTTGACACAATAGCGCAGAACTATAACGAGATGGTAGATCAGATCTCGGATATGGTGGAAAAAATAAGAGACGATGAGCGAAAGATGTATATGCTCGAGCTGGACTCTCTTATGTATCAGATCAATCCGCATTTTCTTTATAATATACTTGACAATATTTATATGCTGGCTCGACTTGACAAAAATGAAAGGACTATGAAAACCATTCAGGCTCTGTCCGAGTATCTTCGCATCGTGCTCAGCAACGAGAGAGAGATCATAACCGTTCGGGAAGAATTAGAGCACGTACGGTGCTATGTTGAAATGCAGCAGGTACGTAACGGCTCACTGTTTGAGTACGAGGCAGAGTGCGCCGCGGACGTCGCAGACTGTATGATGCTGAAGATCCTGCTCCAGCCGTTGGTGGAAAACGCCATCAAGCACGGTTTCGCGCTTATGCAAACCGGAGGACTCATCAAAGTCCGCGCGACGAAGGACGAGAACTGCATCAGATTCCGGGTGTGGAACAATGGCGTTCCGATAGATGAGAATACACTTCAGCTTTTAAATAGGATTCAGACCGAACCGGTAGAGAATATGCGAAGCATATTCCAAAACCGCTCGGGCGGATACGGCATTAACAGCGTTGTAAAAAGGCTTAAGCTGAAATACGGCGGCGACTTTTCGTTCTATTATTTGGACGAAGAGGGCGGAGTAAGCTGCAATATTGTCATTCCTATTGAAAAGGACATAAAGTGAGAGAACGGATGGTGGGATTATTTATGAGAAAAATCATAAAGCTGACCTTTTCGCTTTTTATTGTGCTTGCCTTGCTCATTTCAGGCTGCACAGAAAAGCATACGGATAAACCCGCAGATGATTCGAACGGAGACGTGGTCGTTATCCCCGCCCTGTTTAGAATGGATGGCGAGACCGGAATCCAGCCTCATAAAGACCTTATAGAGCTGTTTAACAAGACCTATGAAGGAAGGTATCGCATAGATGTTGAATGGTTTGTTGGAGAAGAGTCAAACTATCGGGAGCGAATCAGACTTTTAAACGCGACAGATCAGCTGCCCGCGCTTTTCACGGACGTTGGCGTTCTCCCGGATTTTTACCGCCTGCTGGTGGAAAATGATCGGCTTGTTAATATTACCCCGTATTTGGAGGCTGACGGGGAATGGGCGGCGAAATTTCCAAAGCACGTGATTGATTCCTGCACCGAGGAGGACGGCGGAATGTATTTGATCCCGATAACAACTCCGGAGTATCTTGCGGGCGTATTCTATAACGAAAAGATTTTTGAGAAGGCGGGGATTGAACACTTTCCAACGACGTGGGAAGAATTTTTCAACGCATGCGACGCGATAAAGGCGCAAGGATATACCCCGCTGGGTCTGCACACGACGGGAACTGCATGGACGACGATGCTTTTTGCCACCGCTTGGATGGGCTCTTCACAGGACGGAAGAAACTTTATGAAGCTGCAGTATCCTGACAGCTACGATGCTCCCGCAATGCGTGATATGCTTAAAACTGTCTCGCGGCTTTTTGATTACGGCTCGGAAGACAGTATTGACGGAGACTTTGACGACGCCTATCGCGGGTTCATAGATGGGAATACAGCGATGTTTCCGAACGGACAGTGGATGATAGCCGGCCTTTATGATGAAAACCTCGTCCGCCCGGAAACGGTTGAGCATATTCGTTTTGCTCTTTTCCCGGGAAATACTGCAGTAGGCTCTGTCCAGGCTTCCGGATGGGCAATCGCAAGCCAATACCCTCAGGAGGTCATAGAAGGCGCCATTAAATTTGTGAAGCTGCGCACTTCGGTAGAGCAGAAGTACTTGCGTGATGGAATGGAAAAGATAAAGCAGAAGCCGCTTCTTTTTGAGTTTTACACCGTTATCGCAGATACGGAAACCGTAATCCCGAGCTATCAGATAAAATGGAATTCCATTATCCAAAACGAGGTTTTTTTGATTGATCTGCCTCAGTACCTTCAGGGTGAGATCAGCGAGGATGAACTAATAGAAAGAATGGATCAGGCCGTGATCAGATTCAATTACGAAAGGAACGTATCTTAGAATATAAGAATAACCTGCGATATGCCGCACGGCATCGCAGGTTATTCTTCTTGTTATTCGATGCTTAAAACTCACACTCGCAAAGATAGGCCTTGTGCGCTTCCGCAACAAATTCGATTTCCTTATTTTCGGTACACGCACTTGCCGAAAACGGCGTCCCAAATACGTCGGTGCTTCCTTTTAAGCCCTTCGCACCTAATACGCTGAGCGGAAGCCTTACCGTTTTATCATTCTCGCTGACCGACATAATCGCAATGAATGCTCTGTCCGTAGTGAATCTGGAAAGAGCAAGCACTTCGTCTCCGGCATAGAGGAACTTCTGCCCGCCATCAGAGAACAGAGGATCTTCGGCTTTCATGTGCATAAGCTTCTGATACATCTTCCACGTAGCTGTTGCCTTATAATCTGTATTCCACGGGAAGGTGGCTCTGCAGCCGTCACTCTTCGGCCTCGTCGCCGTAGTAAACCGAGACTGTTCCGATCAGCATAAACTGCATTATTACAGCGCCGCGATATTCTTCCGAATTGACCTCGATATAGTTGTGCAGACGGGGCACATCGTGGCTGTCAATAAGGTTGAACTGATTCTGCCAGAACACAAACGGCAGCTTTGCCAGATGCTGCATAACTCGCGCCTTAACATCCTCAGGCGTCATTTTATATGTAATTCTTTTTAGAGTCTCGTTTCCGGCCATATATGGGTCGCCCGCTCCGACGAACTCTCTGAGAACTCGCCCGCAGCCGAAATAGTTCATTGGTGAATCCCATTCTTTACCCTGTAAATAATTCGCGCAGTCTCCCCAATCCTCGGCAAGAATATATGCGTCCGGATTCTCCTCATGGATGCACTCCCGGATCCGCGGCCATATCTCATGCGACAGCTGAACTTCGTCTTTACGCGCAAAATTGTCAGCAACGTCAAAACGCCAGCCGTCTATGTTATACGGCGGTTTCAGCCACTTTCGGATGACCGAATCCTTATCTTCGTAGATTATTTGCCTCAATTCCTGAGAGGTGTAATTCAGCGTAGGAAGATCTTGTATTCCGAGCCAACCGGAATAGTCGTTGCTTCCTTCCTCAAAGAAATAATACCCCCGTTCCACAGAGGCAGGATTGTTATATGCTCCTTCCGATTTGTCAAAAAACAGACCGTCCCTGTTGAACCATTTATGCGCGGTGCCGGTGTGGTTGATCGAGATGTCGAGAATCAGCCTCATCCCGTTTTTGTGCAATTCATCGGATAACCTTGCCAATGCCTCGTCTCCGCCAAAGTGCGGATCAACGTGGAAGTAATCGATGCAGTCGTATTTGTGTACTGACGGGGCAAGAAAGATCGGGTTTAGATAGATGGCCGTAACGCCAAGATCTTTCAAGTAAGGTATCTTCTCGATTACGCCTTCAAGATCTCCGCCGTAAAAGTCGAGGCAGAAGCCCTCGCCGTAGTGCAGAGGGGGAGAGTTCCAATCTTTTATTTTGAGGGTCGGGTGTCCGTTCAGAGTGTACTCTCCATCCTGAACGTCGTTTGCAGGGTTTCCATTACAGAATCTATCGGGGAAGATCTGATAAAACACGGCGTTTTTTACCCATGAGGGTTGACGGTAGCCCGATAACAGAACAAAATCATATGTCTGATCAGGCATATACGTCGTGATGCCAAGCTGATTGTAATAGTACAAGGCTGTATCGCAGAGAATATAGAACTGATACTGTACGCGGTATTCGTTTATTTTCAGCTCGGCTGTATAATACACCAAACCGTTTATGACCGAACCGCGGCTCATATCGGTCAATTGGCCGACCCCGTTTGGAACGCTTCTCAGGTAAACGTGCCTGACCGGCGCATCCTCATATAATCTCAATTTGACAGTAACCGTTTCACCTAAGCTTGGCTGCGGGTTGCTTACGTAAAAAGAGCTTCCGTCGCTGTACACACTTTCCAACCATTTTTCCTGCAGCAATTTGACCCCTCGCTTTCAGCATTGTTTATCGACAAGGTCAGCGTATCACGCTAAAAAACAGATGTCAAGAAAAGGGAATTCGGAAAGAAAAAGATGTATAATAATTGATAGTGCTCTAAAAAAATGAAAAAACGGCAAACCCCTTAAATGAATATCCCGCCCTCCCAAAAGGGACAGCAGGATATATTGAAGAGGTACGCTAAAAGTACGTTTACATCCGTATATTGCAAAGAATCAGCGGTTGCTTTCAGTAGGAGCGACAATTGAAGCAATTCTTTCAAATAGTTCAGGGGCATTGACAACTATCAGAGCAAGCTCCTCACGTACCCGTGTTACACCCTGATAGAAGAGATTTGGATATAAATAATTTGGGTTGGGGTGTGGAATACCCTGCAAATTGCCATCCTCATCATAATAAAACGAACTGTCCAGCAGCATTACAACCTTGTCGAACTCCTGCCCAATAACATGATGCGTATCAAAATCCTCGGAATAAACGGCGAATGGACTTGGCTCATAATTCGACTTTGAGTAGTTTATAAATTTATATCCCTTGTTCCGATAATATTCCAGCAAGAACTGAGCTTCTTGAGTCGTGTTTGCATAATTTAGGTAAACATTTGAATAGTCCATGGCTATTCGTGGACTGTGATTAAGATTCTTCATGCACGTAATGAAGGATTGAAGCTCCTGATTTGTTCGAATCTTTTCTGAAAGCGTGAACTCTCCAGCTAGAGAGAGCGACACAATTTTAGAAACTATATTATTTCTTTTCTCAGATGTAGAAAGCACTTGTTCTGGATCTGATGAAAAAATGCATATTTGATTATTCTTATTAACTGAATCGCAGATAGCATTGAACTGGTCAGTATAAATACGGTGAGATTCATCAACGAGAATATATGAATAATCAGATAGTGAAAAATCTTCAAACCGAAGCTGTGAAACGGAAATGATATTAAGATTATCTATCTCACTTCGTATCTTATAGTGCCCAGGAGATAGTTTTCCGCAATGAATAATTACAGTTTGCCCGCTTTTTGAGAGGGCCTTCGCTATATCGTAGAGCAGCAGTGTTTTGCCTGTTCCTGGTTTTCCTGTAATATGAAAATACGCACCAAAAAATGCACGATCTACACCGCTGAGAACACTTTTCTTAACCTGTTCCTGTGCCTGTGTCAAAAAGTACGCGCCTTGAATAAACCTCGACGGGGTGTTCAGAGGTGATACGAGGTAGTCAGATGCTCTGAAAAGATTATCGATTTGTTCGGTGTAACCAGTTTTTATGTTACGAACGGCAGAAACGATCTCCGAGAAAGCAACTTCTATAAGCTCGTTGTTCAGAGACAGCTTATAACACGACATCGAATCCGTGACGACGGAGTATAGTGCAAGCCTTTTTCCTAGATGAGATAAATAATGCCGGTTTTTAAGCAATTGATTCAATATCTGCTCTTGGGATACTGTAGTGGATTTCAATTCAATGTTTATGCATAGCTTGTCTGTGATTTTTAGTAAATCAAATTCCTTTCCAATTTGGGGGATATGAAAAGAGTAGAAAAACCCGTCGCATTCATCCAAGGTAACACCAGCTGCCAATAACGCATCAACTAACAGCCGTAGGGACTCAATCTCATGGGCTTTTGTCCGCTGTAGATCACTCTTTTGAGAGCTGTGCCTCTCGATTATATTAAACGGTGATTCTTCATGAATACGAGAGAGTGAGTAAATGTTTATCGGTCTTGTTACAAAGTGACCGCCTGAACTCATCACGGCCCCTCCTTTTCAATCAAAATCACTTTTTTATAAGGTTGCAAACTATGCAAGAAGCGTATCATAGGGTTCGCGTCATTTCTTTCCCATTTTTCAAAGTTAATAGTTATTTTGTTGCTGTCTAAATACTTTTGATAATCGCAAATACAACGGAACAAAAGCGGATCTTTGACTATTTCATAATAAAGTGCGTTCCGTTCATCGCGATGTGATTCTCTATTCTCACAGGGAGAGTAAGCCATCATCAGATTGATGCTCGTACATGCTTGAAAGCCTCCCGTACCACTTTTATTAAGTTCCTTATTTAAATATATTCTGTTCTTAACCCCATAACCAGAATCTTTTGAATACAGTTCGCATCTATCCCAATGGTCTGCAGCCCAATGTAGCGCATACAAGGACATTGCTTCGCAGCAAATCTCTTCAAACCATGACAGAGCAAAGTCCTTATTATCCTTACACTGACGCATGGCATAGTGGCATAGTTCATGGGATAGTTGAAAAATAATTTGTGACCAACTGGAAAGAGATGATAGAGCAAGCTGTATCTTGACAGGGGACGAGTTGATAACCAGCATTGGACAGCCTGCTTGCGGGTCATTATATACGACGCACGGTTCCCTTTTCATCGCTTCTTCACCAAAAATGCGTTCAAATTCAGAAAGCAAGAATCTTAGAATACTTATTATTATATATTCCGAATAATCTCCTCTTCGAACAATCTGTATAGGTTCACCCATATTCACATCCTCCCTCAAAGACGTCTTTCAGAATGCTCTTGCCGTGTGAATTCTGCCCGCTGTAGTGCTTGCCCGCTTTTTTCAGCTAAATGTGATAGATAAGTTTGTCCAGATAATCATTACAGGATACGCTGTCGTTATGCAAGGGGCAGCACATATAGCTTCTTTACTAGTATTCCGCATTTTAGCCATTACAATTGGTCTGCCTGTCTATCCCTTGTTCATTATCCTATAGAAAACGGATAGTAGTCTAAGCAACTATCCGCAATTTCACCGTCATTTCCCTGCCATTTCTTGAAGGGGTGTACATCAAACCTAGCAAGGTTTAACTTTTCTCAGTATTCAACTTTGCTGCCGTCAGGCAGGGAAAAAGCGCCTTCGTAGGTGCAGCCGACCGCCTTGGCAACTTCCTTCATCTCATCAACGGTAAAAGTACCGCGCTTCAGCTTTTGCCCAAAAGCCTGATTCGTTTTTCCGAGACGTCGGGAGAGCTCGGATACAGAGATCCCCGAGCGAACACATAGGATCTTTATTTGTTCTCCAACTGTCATCTCTTCACCTCCCTTATGACAAGTATACCGCACTAAAAGGCGGGCGTCAATAATAATGTTTGTAATTCAATTAAATATATTTGAAGTCGATTTCTTTGACAACGCTGCATGATCACCAAGAATATTTGTAATTCAATTAAATATATTTGAAGTCGATTTCTTTGACAACGCTGCATGACCACCAAGAATAAACAAAAACAGTTGAACTATAAATTTTTTTATTTGAAAACCTATTGACTTTTAGAATAGCCATGTTATAATACAGGTATAGAAAACAAAATAACGGCAGTCCGTGGGAGTTGCCGCTCCCGCGGACCTGCGCAGGCGATTAGGGCGCCTACACAACGGAATAAATCCGCACCGCAGACTTATTATAGCTTTTTGCGCGCGAAAAAGCAATAGTATCTGCGGTTCAAGTGCAATTCCTGTCTTCAGATTTTTTTGAGACACCGTGTAGACTATTATTAGCCTGCACGGTGTTTTGTTTTCCAAATAAATATTTGGAGGAATACTATGAATCAAAAAAAGTATCTGAATGAAGAGGACGTAGCACGTATCAAGGGAATATCTCAGGCAGACGCGAGAAGGCTTATCAGCAGCATCAACGAAG
>ONGN01000044.1:0-27789 GCA_900317385.1 uncultured Eubacteriales bacterium | reverse complement strand
TGAACGGCGTTATAAGAAGGCCGGTTTTCGAGGCGTATGAGTACCCCGACCTCGTGGCGTAATGGGAGGTGTATGATGAGCAGTAACGTTAAGTACCTCGAGATATGGCTTGCAGATCTCCCTCTTATTGAGGGAAGCCACGTTCAGGGCGGAAAGCGCCCTGTGCTGATCGTTTCAAATGACAAAGCGAACAGAACGAGCCCCGTCGTAATGGCGGTGCCGCTTACAAGCAGGTTTAAGCGTATGGATATTTCAACCCATATCAAGTTCGAAGGACGGGGATTGCGCGGCCCGAGCGTTGCCCTTGTGGAGCAGCTTGGCGTTATGGATAAAAGTCGGCTTATCTGCAAGCTCGGCTCTCTGAATTCGCTTGATGACTGCGGAAGGATAAAGAAGGCAATATCGGAGCATTTGGCTCTCGCAGCGTAATGAGGAGCTGCGCTATGACGTTCAGGACTTATTCTTATCGAATATACCCCGGAAAGGGAGAGAGGCAGAAAATCGAATCGCTCCTCGACAGAGCAGACGACGCTTTCGACCGCCTCTGCAAAGACGCGTACCCTTGTGCCTCATGCTCGGGAGACGCGGAATTGGTTCGCGAGTATATAAAAGACTATGACTTCAATAATGCCGTTTCTCACGCAGCAGGCGAGGGCATCAAGAGAAGCGCAGAGAAGGTCCTCTTGAAGCTTGCCGACGGGAAGATAGACGCGATTTATCCAAGAAACAGAAAGCGCACACGCAGAAGTGTGGACGTGCCTCTGCCATCGGTTAACGGAAAATTCGTGTATATTTCCGGTATCGGAAAAGTTGAGATCGTGCGTCACAGGCCGCTTCCGACCGGCGCTCGAATATTTCGCACAACGCTCAAAGCTGATGCGTGCGGCGCGGAGTATTATCTGGACTACGGTATCTATTTTGAGGCGCAAAAAGAAGAAGCAGCCGCTCCGGATCCCAAAAAGGCGATAGGCCTTGACTACGCTCAGAACGGCCTGTACGTAGACTCTGAAGGAAGAAACGGCGAATACCCTGGCTTTGCCGCTCTGGGAAAAGAAAAAGAGGCGGAGATATTGGAAAAACTCAGCCGCTGCCATTACGGCAGCGGCAGGTGGAAGAAATACACTCAGCGTTTGAAAAAGCTTGAAAAGCATATCAGAAACCAGCGTGAGGACTGGCAGTATAAGAGAGCAAAGCTGCTGAGTGAAAGCTATGACCTCATATGTCACGAGCATCTGAATTTTGAGGAAATGAAAAAGGAAAATCCGCTGCTTTCTCCTAAGATAGCAGATAACAAATGGAACGATTTCAGAAAAAAGCTGGAGGATAAGATGCAGATACGCGGAAAGTATCTGATCGAGGCTCCGAAGTATTATCCGAGCTCACAGATATGCTCGGCATGCGGATACCGCGCCGGAAAGCAGCCCTTGGACGTTCGCACGTTCGTCTGCCCTTCGTGTGGAATTGAAATTGACAGAGACGTAAATGCCGCCATAAACCTCAAGAATATCGGCGTAGAGCTTATTGCAGCGTAATATTGCCCTCGGGCATCCGGGCTTATGCGCGCTGCGGGGCGCGAAGGGTGCCACAATGCGATTTACCGCTCGCCCGCGGCCGCCGGGGCGATTTGCGCGCCACAGCGCGAACGGCGGCACAACGAGACCTATTCCGGAAACTAAAGGAGGTATGAAATGGCTTTTGCCGTGGTAGATATGAAAGCTACAGGAAAAAATATCAGGCGACTGAGAAATGAAAAGGGGCTATCCGTTGAGAAACTTAGAGAACTTCTCGGCCTTGCCTCAGTACAGTCGATATACAAATGGGAACGGGGAGCTTCGATCCCGAGCACGGACAATATCATATTTCTGTGCGCGATATTCGGAGTGAAAATGGAAGAGCTAATTGTAATAGCCGGGAAACAAGCAGATTGAATGATAAGGAGGTAAAATATGGGAAAGGTATATAATATAAACGAAGCCGGCGCGTATCTTACGGTAAATGAGATAAGCGCGTATCTGAACGTAAGCAGATCTCAGGCGTATGAGCTTACCCACAGGAGTGACTTTCCGGTTACTCACTTGGGTGGCAGCATTCGAGTTCCAAAGGAGGCTTTCCTTGTGTGGGTCAGACTTCATACAGTCATTCCGAGAGATGTAGATACGATTCTCAAGGCCGCAGCCTGAGGAGGACGATATGAAGAAGAGATCAAACGGAGAGGGAAGTATAAGACGTCAGCCGAACGGGACCTGGAGATTGGAGATAATGGACGGTTACAGAGACGACGGGAAGCGGCGAATAGTCCGCTTCTCCGGCGCGACAAAGGGTGAGGTACAGACAAAGCTGAGGGAACACCAGAGACTGGTTAGCGAGAACGTCCATATAGACAAGTCGATGAGCTTTTCAAAGTGGGGAGATATTTGGTACGAGGATTATAAAAGTCAGGTCAAGCCATCGACCTATTCGGGCTATAAATACACTCTTAAACTGCTAAAGGAGCAATTCGGCAATCAGGAGATATCCGCTATCCTTCCGATAAGTATAAACAGATTCTTTGATAAATTAGCGGATAAGGGATACTCGATTTCACAGAGAAGAAAATGCAGGGCAATGCTTATCCAGATATTTACCGCCGCGGACGATAACGGCCTTGTTCCGAAGAATCCTGCGCTGAAGGCAAAGAAAATCGGGAGGAAAAACGATGCGGAGGACGGAAAAACGGACAAGGACGCCTTCACAGACGATGAGGTCGAGCTTCTGTTCGGGCATTTGCCGGAGAACCTTATAGGCTGCGCAATCAGGCTTGTGCTTGTCACTGGAATGAGAATCCAGGAGCTACTCGCCCTTCGCAGAACGGATATTTCAGAGGATGGCTCCACGATCAATATAGATAAGGCTGTTGCGACGGCGGACGGCGTGCCGTATATCGGTACGCCGAAAAGTGAGAGCAGCAAGAGAGTTATTCCGGTGCCTGAAGAGTACCGAAGCTTAGCGATCTTCGTCAGGGAGAACGGAGGAATGGACAGCATATTTGCCGGAAAAGGGAAGGGAGGGGTTTACAGCGTCGGAACGTTCCGCAGGCAATACTACGCAGCGATAAAGGATATAGACGGGGTAAGGAAGCTCCCGCCGCACTGCTGCCGTCATACCTACGCGACTCAGCTCGAGAAGAAGGGAGTGCCGCTCCATATAATCTCAAAGCTCATGGGCCACTCGGGAATAGAGGTGACAAGGGTGTATCTTCATACGAATATCGAGACCCTGTCAGAGGCGGCCTCGGTACTGAACAGGCTCGTCAAAAATAAAGAATGCGCTTCTGCCGATGAAACGGCGGAAGCGCAGGACAACATATTCTCTTTTATCTTCATTCCGCTAATATTCCGCTTACGGGAAAAGGCAATGTCTAAAAACAAACGAAAAAGTACAAGAAATGGCTGAAATCATACGATTTCAGCCATTTTCATGGTCCGAGTGACTGGATTCGAACCAGCGGCCTCTTGAACCCCATTCAAGCGCGATACCAAACTTCGCCACACCCGGATATATTTCGTTTTCAGCCCAATGATAATAACACATTAACCGGGATTTTGCAAGTGTTATTTTTATTTTTTTGCCTGCAAGGCACAAAAAACCGCTCTCCTACAGTTGACGGTTAACATAATGGAGCAAAAGTGGGGGACAAATACAAAAATCTAAAGGAAAATTTGACAAAAGTGGAGGACTGTGATAGAATATGCAAAATTATGATGTAACATTTTGTAACTATTCTATTTTGAAGGGACATGAGCCAAGGTGGAAGAGAAGTCTGGCGGAAAAGGCCGAGGTGCAAAAAGAATACTGCTTATCGGCGCTGCTATTGCCGCTGCCGCCGCTGTCGCCGCTGCCGCGCTTCTAATTCTGAGGCCTGGCGGAGATACGGAGCGTGGCAAGAGCTACGTTATCCGCGACGGGAACACGACGCTGTCCGTAATGAGCGAGGCCGAGACTCCAGAGGAGGTGCTCGCAGAGGCAGGGGTGAGCCTTGCAAACGCGAGGTACGAGGTTACGACGGAGGACGACGCCACGGTCATCGTGATTGAGAGAGCCCCGGCGGCAACCGTCGCTTGCGACGGAGAGGAGACGGTCGTCACCATTTTCGGCACGGTGGCAGACGCGCTTGAGGCTGCGGGCGTGACGCTCGGCGAGGGGGATACTGTCTCGCCGCCGCTTACTGAAAAAATCACGGACGGTATGCGGATAGAGGTTGCGCGTTCTGCCCGGTAGGATATATAATAGCCTAAGAATCCTGCTTTCGGGGGCAACTATGGAGCTCACAAACATAAACGATATTCGAGCCGTGCTATCCGCAAACGGCTTTACCTTCTCAAAATCGATGGGTCAGAATTTTCTTACCGCCGCCTGGGTGCCGGAACGCATCGCGGACGAGTGCGGGGCGGGCGCGGGAGTCTGCGCCCTTGAGATAGGGCCCGGCATCGGCTGCCTAACGGAAAAGCTCTGCGAGAGGGCGGAGCGGGTCATCGCCGTTGAGCTCGACAAAAGGCTCATCCCAGTCCTTGCTCAGACGCTTGCGGGCCGTGATAACCTTACAGTCATAAACGCCGACGTAATGGCGCTTGATCTAAATAGCCTCGACTTCGCCGGCCTCCGGCCGATAGTCGCGGCGAATCTCCCGTATAACATCACGAGCCCCGTGATAACTAAGCTTCTCGGCTCGGGGCTTTTCTCCTCCGTCACTGTTATGGTGCAGCGCGAGGTCGCGGACAGGATCTGCGCCGAGCCGAAGACGGCGGACTACGGGGCGTTCACGCTTTTCTGCCGGTACAAGGCCGAGTGCCGCAAGCTTTTCAACGTGCCGTCCTCCTGCTTCGAGCCGAGGCCGAAGGTGGAGAGCGCTGTGGTGCGTATGGATATGCGCGAAAAGCCGCCGGTTAGTATAGACGAGAAAGCGCTTTTCCGCGTTATACGCGCGGCGTTCAACCAGAGGCGCAAGACCTTGGCTAACGCCCTTTCCTCCGGAATATCTGAGCTTGACAAAGAGAAGATCAAAGCCGCAATCGAAAAAGCCGGTCTTTCCCCTACGGCGAGGGGAGAGGAGCTTTCGCTCGAAAAATTTGCCGCTCTCACACAGAGCCTTTTTGACTGATACATCACAATAACCAACCGCGGGTCAGCCTGACCCGCTTTTTTCGCGTTTTTTGAGAAAAACGATGGCGGGGCTTGACAAAATCGGAGGTTTGTGCTTTTATTATTTAAAGAGTAAAAGAACGGCTGAACCGCGGCAAGCGTTCAGGCCGTTTTTTGACGCGATTATTAAAGAAAAAATGAGGAGAAGTGAAATGCCTATCACAGAGCTTTTGAGCCGGAACGCGACGTATTTTAAAAACGACGTTGCCCTCGTCGAGATTAATCCCGACGTGAAGAGCGTTCCGCATATGACCTGGCGCGAGTTTTCTCTGATCGAGTCGAAGAGGGGAGGAGCATTCCGCAAGCAGCTCACCTGGGGCGACTTCGACGTCCGCGCAAATCAGTTTGCGAACCTGCTGCTTACACGCGGCATCGGCAAGGGCTGCAAGGTCGGACTTCTGCTGATGAACTGCCTCGACTGGCTGCCTATATACTTCGGAGTGCTCAAGGCCGGAGCCGTCGTCGTTCCGCTCAATTACAGATACACGGCCGACGAGATAAAATACTGCCTCGGCCTCGCGGAGTGCGACGCCCTCGTTTTCGGCCCGGAGTTTACGAGCCGCGTTGAGGAGATACTTGACCGTATTCCCCGCATTACCGATATGTTCTATGTGGGCGAGGACTGCCCCGCCTTCGCCGACAGCTATGAGGGCCTTATCTCCTACTGCTCGAGCAAAGCGCCGAGCGTCTATATAACCGACGATGACGACGGTGCGATCTACTTTTCCTCCGGCACTACAGGCTTTCCCAAGGCGATACTCCACGCGCACAGGGCTCTCGTCCACGCCGCCACGGTGGAGCAGAAGCACCACGGGCAGACGAGGGACGACGTTTTCCTCTGCATACCGCCGCTCTACCACACGGGCGCTAAAATGCACTGGTTCGGCTCTCTCATCTCCGGAAGCAAGGCCGTTATCCTCCGCGGCGCGAGCCCCGAGTGGATAATCCGCACTGCCTCAGAAGAGGGCTGCACGATAGTTTGGCTCCTCGTGCCCTGGGCTCAGGATATACTGGACGCGATAGATTCCGGAAAAATAAACCTGAAGGACTACGAGCTCGACCAGTGGCGCCTTATGCACATCGGCGCTCAGCCCGTGCCGCCCAGCCTTATCAAACGCTGGAAGAGCGTTTTCCCGCACCACCAGTACGACACGAACTACGGCCTCTCCGAGTCCATCGGCCCCGGCTGCGTACATCTCGGCGTTGAGAATATAAACAAGGTGGGAGCTATCGGCATCCCCGGCTACGGCTGGCAGGTCAAGATAGTGGACGAGGACAGAAACGAGATAACGGACGGAGTCGGCGAGCTTGCCGTCTTCGGAAACGGCGTTATGAAGTGCTATTATAACGACCCCATAGCTACCAAAGAGGTCATGGACGACGAGGGCTGGCTCTACACCGGCGATATGGCCGAGCGCGACGCGGACGGTTTCATATACCTCGTTGACAGGAAGAAGGACGTTATCATCTCCGGCGGCGAAAACCTCTATCCCGTCCAGATCGAGGACTTCATCCGCGCGCACAGTAAGGTCAAGGACGTCGCTGTTATCGGACTTCCCGACAAGCGCCTCGGCGAGATAGCCGCCGCCATAGTCGAGCCGAAGGAGGGCGAGAGCCTTACCGAGGACGAAATAAACGAGTTCTGCATGGGAATGCCGCGATATAAGCGCCCGCGCAAGGTGATCATCGCGACCGTGCCCCGCAACCCGACCGGCAAGATCGAAAAGCCCCTGCTCAGAAAGATATACAGGAGCGAGAACCTCGTCGCTCAGCAAAATGAAATAGAAATGGATAAAAAGAAATGATTATTAAAATCGCGCTTATCGCTGTCTTCTTCGCCATTATGATAGGAGTAGGCATCTATTGCAGGAAGAACGCCACGGACGTAAACGGCTTCGTCCTCGGCGGCAGGAGCGTCGGCCCCTGGCTCACGGCCTTCGCCTTCGGAACGAGCTACTTCTCCGCCGTAATTTTCGTCGGCTACGCCGGACAGTTCGGCTGGAACTTCGGCGTCGCCGCTACCTGGGCCGGCCTTGGAAACGCTATCATCGGCTCGCTTATGGCGTGGGTCATCCTCGGCAGACGCACTAGGATAATGACACAGCATATCGGCTCACGCACGATGCCGGACTTCTTCGGCAAGAGATTCGAGTCCCCGAAGCTCACGACCTGGGCGGCTCTCATCACCTGCATTTTCCTTATTCCCTACACCGCCTCGCTGTTCAACGGCCTTTCCCGCCTTTTTGAGATGGCGTTCCACATCGACTACGCCTACTGCGTTCTCGCGATGGCGGTCCTGACCGGAGTCTACGTTATCATCGGCGGCTATATGGCGACTGCGATAAACGATTTCATCCAGGGCCTTGTGATGCTCGTCGGCATCGTCGCCGTTATCGCGGCAGTGCTGAATATAAACGGCGGGTTTATGGCGTCTCTCGTGGAGCTCGCGAAGGTCGAGTCCGACGTTATGCCCGGAGCCTACGCATCCTTCTTCGGCCCGCAGCCCGTATATCTCTTCTTCGTCGTTATGCTGACGAGCCTTGGCACCTGGGGGCTTCCACAGATGGTCGGAAAGTTTTACGCCATCAAGGATGAGAACTCAATCCAGAAGGGCACGATAATATCCACCGTTTTCGCCCTCGTCGTAGCGGGCGGCTGCTACTTCCTCGGCGGCTTCGGCAGGCTCTTCGCAACCAATGAGCAGGTCGCCGCGAACGGCTTTGACAGCATCATTCCCTCGATGCTCTCGAAGCTTCCCGATCTGCTTATAGCGATCGTGCTTATCCTCGTTCTCTCCGCCTCTATGTCTACGCTGTCCTCTCTCGTTCTGACCTCCTCCTCAACGCTTACGCTGAACCTTATCGAGCCGCTGCGCAAGAAGGAGATGCAGGAGAAGGGCAAGATGACCGTTATGCGAATTTTCGTCGCGGTGTTCATCGCCATCTCCGCCGCTATCGCCATCGTTCAGGCAAGGAGCAAGGTCACCTTTATCGCCCAGCTTATGGGCGTGAGCTGGGGCGCTCTCGCGGGAGCATTCCTCGCGCCCTTCGTCTACGGACTTTTCTGGAAGAAGACCACGAAGCAGTCCGTCGCCGCAAGCTTCATATTCGGCTGCGGTATGATGGTGGTTCAGCTCCTCAAGTCCCTCGGCCTTATCACGATACAGGGCGGAGTTCTCGGCTTCGTTTTCCAGAACTCCATCTACAGCGGAGTTATCGCCATGGTCGCCGGTCTCATTATCGTCCCCGTCGTGAGCCTTCTCACGAGAAAGGGGATACCCGCCGGAGTGGACGACGCCTTCGCCTGCTATGAAAAGAAGGTCAACGTAAGCCAAAAGACCTCGCTGACCGACTGATACGGAATATAAGAATATCCCCGTGCTTTTTGAGAAGCACGGGGTTTTTTTGATTTATTTCCAGTAGGAATAGTAGCTTGAGCTTGAACGGATTTGGTCAAGGATGCTGTTTCCAAGTATCAGACTGATTACGAGCACGATGACGAAGATGATGGCTGCGATGAGCAGCATGCAGAAGAAGCTTCTCGCGAAGTTGCGGCGGTTAATGTTATTGTTATTAAAGGAGAACACGATCAGGAATACGAAGCCGACGATGGGTACCGCAAACAGAAGCGAGAGCCCGAAGTATGCCCAGGGGCTGAGCGGCTTGTACTGTGCAGGAAGATTTGCCTCGGTAACGGACATATTGTTGTAAATGTTGTACTGAGGCTGGGCGTATTGCTGCTGGGGCTGAGCGTACTGCCTGACGGGCTGAGGCGCTGCGGGGGCGGCGGGCTGGGAAACCGCAGCCATGCTCTGACCGCAGGTGGTGCAGAATCTGGAGCCGGATGCGACTTCAGCTCCGCATTTCGGACATTTCATTTTGTTTTTTCCTCTCTTTCGGCAAGTTTTTGCTTTATTCGATAAAATAAATATAGCACAGAGGGAAGAGTACCGCAAGTGTATAAGCCGATTTTTATTCTATTTTTGTGCCGTTAATGCTCATGTTATAGGTGACGATATCGCTCGAATAATCCGTCGTTCCCGAGCATGTCAGCGTGTCGCCAGATTCCTCGATCTTCAGTATCATCGGATTAGTCAAAACCAGACCTACGGGGGTAATCGACAGGGTCATAGCCTTCTTGTCGAAGATGCCGGTGTATTCGGCGGGATGATCCTTCGCCTTGTCGTAAACGAACACGACCTTGTAGGTTTCGCCGTCGGCGGCCTCAACGGTCATTATGCCGTGACCCTGCTGACCCGCCATCGAGTCGAGCATATCGGTGTAGTAATCGCGCATCTCCTTCGGCATATAGGCGATTATGCCGCGCAGCATATCCATATCGAAGCCCTCAAGCGTGGACTCGACGTCCCATTTGCCGACGATATCGAGCTCGTCGAATATCTTGAGCGGTTCGGACTCGGGGCCAAAGCAGGGAGCCGAGCTCTCAAACGTGCCCTCGACGCATTCGCGGCACTACTCTCTCTGAGAAGACCTCGGTCTTGCCGACGCGCAGGGTGACGGTCATGCTGTCGAGGACTTCCGCTCTCGGGGCCTTTGACAGATCCGGAAGAGTAATGCTCAGAATGTTGCCCTTGACCTCCTTTTCGGGCTGAGCGGGGGTCGGGAGCTGATAGAGAACGTATTTGCCGTAGTCATTCGTAAAATAGCCCTCGCTGTTATCTCCGGTGCCTCCGTCGACCTCCATAAGATAGACGGCGTACTGCTTATCGCGTGAAGCGTATGCCTTCGCGTCAAAGAATAAACCTCCGGACCACTCTCTGTACCCCTTGCCCTCCTCCATCTTGAGGGGGGTCATCTTGAAGTCTGTCATGACCTCGTCGTATTCGGGGAGTTTTTTCAGCACGATGGCGTATTCCTTGTCCTTCTCGCTCGCGGGCTTAACGGCGATGCGCCGCACCCTCGTGGTATAGCTCTTGTTTAGAAGCGAGACCTCGAGCTTTCCGGAGCTGATATCGGCCTCCGGCGCGAAGAGGGGGTTTACGTTAGACAAAAGCGCCTGCTTGTAGAAGGTCGCCCCATAGCTCTCGGCGAACTTGAAGTAGTAGTCCGTCAGCTCCTGCTCGGAGACGGAGAAGGCCTCCTTGAGTATCGTGGTTAGCGCCCGTTTGCCCCACAGCCCCTTATACCTCGTAAGGATAGTGGGGTAGGAGTAGGGCTTTTCCGATTTCAAGTAAGAGAAGAAGGGAGCTATCGGGTAGCTTGCTCCCGCCTTATCCGAGGCGGAAAGCTTTCCTTCAGGGTAGGTGGTGGAGAAGCTGTCGAGAGGCAGGGCAAAGTAGTAAGCGTCCGTAAGATTGGAGAGAGATTCCTCTTTGCCGCTTGTGATGTCGCCTGTCTCAACGAAATGGTCGTACGCCTCCATCTCGAGAGCCATCGCGCTCAGCTCGTCGAATTTGTAATTTGCGCGGGAGTCCATAACGTAGCCGCGCTGTATGGCGTGGAACATCTCGTGGCACATCGTGAGCAGAAGCTGATCGTAGCTCTGCTTCGTGCCTCCGCCGAGCATCTCCATAAATATAACGAGATACGGATTGCCCCAGTATGGGGTGATGGTAACTCCGTAGGAGCCGCGGTTTTCGCCGCTGAGCTCAAGACGCAGCTTGTATTTCGGCATCTTCAGGCCGAGACCCGCCAGATAGGGCCAGGCCTTCTGCGCCATCTCTTTGACCTTCTGCACCTGCTCGAGTTCGTCGCGGAGCTGGGGTATCTCGGTCTTGTACTGGTCTATATTTGCCTGAATGCGCTGATAATCAGGATCCTCGTCGAGATACTTCTTGATATTCTGCTTGTAGTATTTCAAAAAGTCCTTCTTTATGAAGGGCATCTCGTTCAGATCCTTCATCGTAGTATCCTCAAAAAGGTCGTTTTCCTTTATGACCCTCTTGAGCGCGGCGTCCTTCGCCTTAACGTCCATCTCGCCGTAGCGCTTCTGGTTGCCGCTGTCAAGAACGTCGATGAAGCTCGACCTGTCGAGCATTATTTCCATAACGGCGGGACCGCCCTTGTCGGGAACGTGTACGTCGAAGCAGCCGGTGAAGGGATTAAGATAGGCTCCGCCGGTGTACGCCTGCCACATCGAGAGAAGCTTCGGAGAGGAAGCTATCAGTGTCCAGCCGATAACGGCGATGATAACGGAGTTCTGGCTGCTCTCGACCGTGAGAACGGAGCCGTCAAGGCTTGAAGCGTACTCATACCAGGTCCCGGAATCGTCTACGCGATAGATTTTTACAGCCTCGTAGTCCTCCTCTTCTATACCCAGAGTCTCAAGGTCAAAATCCATCGTAAAGTAGCCCGGAAGCATCTCGTCGTCGGCGAGCCCGGCGTCAAGCTCCCATGCGCCTACGACTATGCCGGGGCTGTCGACGGCTTCCCAATAGTTTTCGGAGAGCTCCTCGTACTCGTCGCCGGAGACGGCCTCAAGCTTAAATTCCCTGTCTTTGTCGAGGGCGTTTTCCTCGGCTGAGATCGTAATGCCGTCAACGGGCTTTATCTCGAACGCTTCGCTCTCGCCCTCGGGCAGAACGACCGGAGCGGTCTTCTCTGCGGGCGTGATCAGAGGTATGAGCCAAGCGGGCCAGCCTACCGCAGAAACGAGAAGGGCGAAGACTAAAACGAGGCATAAAAGCACGGTGGGAAATCTTTTCATAGCTTACTCAGCCTCCTTTTCCGCGCCTTCATCAGCCGCTTCGTCTTCCGTTATCTCCCAGCCGCTCTCGTCGCCGTAGAGCCAACCGTAGCTCGGGTGCGGGTCGGGAGGTTCAGGGCTTTCCGGAGCGCCGTTTTCAAGCGCAGCGTCAACGCTTTCATAGCTGTCTATGGGGGAGTAGCTTCCGCTCTCGGCCGTCTCGCTTTCCTCGCTCTTGCCGCTGCTCTTTTTGCCGTTCTTCGTCTCAGACTGAGTCTCGGGAGATACGGCGTCCAAAAGCGTTTCTACGTTTGCGGGTATCTTCCATATGCCTACGCCGATGATCGCGGCGAGCAGAACGGCGAGAATAATCGTCACCGCGGTATAATTCTTCGCCTTCTGAGCCGTGCTCGAGCCGCAGTAGCGGCAAAAGCCCGCGCCGAGCGGGATCAGATTGCCGCACTTGGGGCAGGGCGTTACCTGAGCGGCGGCGGGGGCCGCTGCCGCCCGGGGCACGGCCTTTCCGCATACCTTGCAGAAGGCCGCGCCGTCGTTCATTACGCTGCCGCAGAATTTGCAGAACATGTCGAGACCACCTTTCAGTTATTTTACATAGCTGCCGGGTCGCCGGAATACGTGCGCCAGAGGAAGGTTATCACCTGCGCTCTCGTGCAGGCGGAGGAGGCGGCAAACTTCCCATCGGAATCGGGGCTTATTATGCCGCGATCGTAAGCCCACACAGCCGGGGCGTAGTACCAGTCGGTGCTCTTGACGTTGGAATAGGGATTTTCAAGCCCGTCCGCGTCGCCATTTTCGGCCCTGTACAGGAAGGTCATGAGCTGAGCTCGGCTTACGGTGTCGTCCGGGTTGAACTTGGCGTCGCCGGATACGGATATCATACCGTTTTCAAACGCCCAGAGAACGGGATAGAAATAGTAGTTTTCAGCCTTGACGTCCTTGAAGGGGCTAACCTTAAGGGCGGGCTCGGGGCTGCCCTTCGCTCTCCAAAGGAAGGTGAGCGCCTGAGCCCTCGTGCAGTCCTTAGAGGGGTTGAACTTGGAGCCGGACACCATGCCCTTCTCCACCGCCCACATAACGGGCTTATAGTACCACGAGCTCTCGCTGACGTCTGAGAACGGGTTGACTATCGGCTCGGGCTCAGGCTCGGGCTCAGGCTCGGGCTCAGGCTCGGGTTCGGGCTCAGGCTCGGGTTCGGGTTCGGGTTCAGGTTCAGGTTCAGGTTCAGGTTCGGGCTCGGGTTCGGGTTCGGGTTCGGGTTCAGGTTCGGGCTCAGGCTCGGGCTGAGGCTCGGGTTCAGGTTCGGGCTTGGGCTTGGAGTCCTCATCCTTCTCGCCGTCCTCATCTTCGTCCTCGTCGTCGACCTTGTCGGCCTTCTCCGTCTTCTCTTTTTCGCCGGAGGCGGAGTTTTCCGCGCTCAGCTTCATCACATTGATAACGCCGATGAAGACGGCGCCGAGAAATGCGATTATCGCGAGTATTATCAGAAGGGCTAACCCGCCGCGGGATTTTTTCGGTTTTGCTGCCGGAGCGGGCTGAACGGCGGGCCTTGCGTATACCTGCGCCGCGGGGGATATAGGCGTCTGCGGAGCGCCGCAGCGGGTGCAGACGGCGGCTGAATCGGGGAGCTTTGCCCCGCATCTGTCACAAAACATCTTTTATTCCTCCCCCTTGTCGGGACGGAGAGTGAAATCTCCGCCTACCGTGATCGTGATCCCCTGATTGGTAAGCTCAATCAGAAGCTTGCCGGACATTCCAATGCCCTCGGAATCGGTGAATACGTTGGATTTAAGATCAAAGAAGCCGCCGTTCCCGCCGCCTCCGTCCATCGTAACGCTGATGGTGATCTTTCCGTCCTCCGGTCCCTTGTAGAGGTGGGCGGTCTGCTCCTCGGGCGTTTTCGGATCGTCGATCCTCATATCGGTGGCGTCAAAGCGCATTCCGGACATAAAGTCTATGTAGAGGTCCCAGCGTCCGTCTTCCCTGAAGCTCATAGTATACTTATGAGACGAGGCCTTGGCTGCGGCGATAAACTCGTCGATATTTTCCGGCGCACCGGGCATATTTTCGTATCCGTCGAGCCGCGTGAAGGTGAGCTCGCCGACCCAGTCGCCGAGTATATCCTCGACAGAAGCGTCAGCATTAAGCTCAGCGCCTGCAGGAAGAGAGGCGCTTTCAGAGGGTTCGGGTTTAGAAGGCTCAGGGTCTGTGACGTCGACTTCACCGGGTTTTTCGCCCTCGTCCTTGTCTTCTTGCTTATCCGTTTCTTTGCCTTTGTCCTTGTCCTTGTCCTTCGTCTTTTCCTCGTCCTCGTCGTCGTCCCTGTCCCTTCCGGAAACGACCGAGGCATCGGGGAAGAAGCCTCCCTCGTTATTATACCAGTTTACAAGGTACCAGGCCTCGGCCCCGATAGCGAACAGAAGCAAAATAATGCCGATGATCACCCCTGCCCCGGTCTTTTTCTTCGGAGCGGGAGTTGGATTATACGCGGGAGCAGGATTGGGCGCGGGCGCTTTGACGGGAGCCGGAGCAGGGCGCGGAACGGTCGGCTGTACCATGCGAGCGCCGCAATTCGTGCAGAAGGCAGAGCCGTCGCGCACGTTGCTTTTGCAGTTGTTGCAGATCATAGCGATCCCCCTTTTAATATTCTCCTATTATTCAGTATAGACTATAAGCCGCGTTAATGCAACAAAAACCCGCGCCCCGAATTATCGAAGCGCGGAAATTGGTGATATCATTGGCGCTATATACCGTAGGGAGGCATGCCTACATGCCTCCGCCGTATAACCCAACCGGTTTAAAAATCTGCGGAGCGATGTGGGCATCGCTCCCTACGGTGACGGGCACAATGCAGCACACTCGCCATTACGCCTTTTTCGCATACCTGGCGGGGATCAGCTTCGCCTTTTCAAGGGCGAGATAGATAGCGGGGATGAGCACGATATGGAGTATCATTCCCGGCCAGGTGCCGATGAAGTAGGCGCCGACCCAGATGCCGAGCGAGTATTCCGCCCCGCCGCCGAGGAAGACGGCGCCGTGCACGAGTCCGCCGACGATGCGTCCGATCACCATCGCGACGGCAAGGGAGATTACGCAGTCAACGACCGTGCTCCCGGTGCGGATAAGCTTCATAAAAAGTCCGGAGAAGAGGCCGTAAGCCATCATCTCGGGGATGAAGTAGAGAAGCATCGCCATCGGAGGCATTCCGTTTATAAGACTTGCGAGCAGAGGACCGAAAGCCCCGCAGACAAGGCCGTACAGGGGCCCGCAGATTAGACCGCAGGCGAGGGCGGGTATGTGCAGCGGCGAGAACGCCTGACCGAGGCCGACGGCGTGGAAGAGCGGCGGAAGGGCAACGCAGAGCGCGAGGAAGAGAGCTGTAACGGTGAGTTTTTTAACGGTTGACATAATTTTAACTCCTTTAAATAAAAAATGCGCTCTCCCGTGCGGGGAAAGTGCATACCTTCGTGGCATACTGTTAAGCTTGAATGTGCGTTAAACGGCTTATGCCGCTTTTGCCGGCTTCGTGCCGACGGGGAAATTATAAGCGAAATACTGGCAAAAGTCAAGCGCCGCCCCGAAAAAAGGGACGGCGCGGCTTAATATCATTATGCCCAGGGGTCGGAGGACTTCGGAATCTTTATACCGACGAGAAGATTTTGCTCCCAGAGGAACCATTCGCCGGTCGAGGGCTTAGTGCGAAGGGTGACGGGGCGGGGGCTGTCGGCGCCGCCGCAAAAGACGTCGAACTTTTTATACCCGGCCTCGGCTATCTGAGACGCGCTGTCCTTGAGGCGGACGGTGAGGGGGAGTGTGGGCTTATAGTCGTTATCCGGCGTCGCTCCGGCAAAGTAGGAGCGGGGGATATAGTCCTTTCCGTCCATAAACCTGTCGCGGATGAACTGCTTCTCCATCGGGGAGAGGGGGCGCGGCCCGCGCAGATAATCGAGCATCGCGTAGCACTCGTCGCGGCTTTCGGGATAGGCGGCAAGGGCGGCGACGGTAAGGGCGACGGTCTCTTCAGGCTTGTGAAGCGAGGCCTCGGGCATTGCCTTGAGCTCGGCGAGGGTCCTGGGGAGAGCTGAAAACGTGACTGCGTATTCCATAATAGCATCCTCCTTGGAATTTCATTATACTTATTATAACCGCGGCGGCATAAAGGCGCAAGGGAAATCTTGCAAGCGGCGGATTATTGTGGTATTATTCGCGGAGAGATTTTGTCGGGTGATATTGATGCAGAATGATTTTTCAAAGGGACCCGTCTGGAAAAATATAATATCTCAGGCCGTTCCTCTTACGGTTGCCCAGATAGTCCACCTTCTCTATAACGTGGTGGACAGGATTTACATAGGGCATATGGGCGAAGAGGGGAGCATGGCGCTCACCGGAGTGGGGCTGACCTTCCCCGTGCTGACGCTTATCATGGCGTTTGCCGCCCTTTTCGGAATGGGCGGCGTGCCGCTTTTTTCCATCGAGAGGGGGGCGCGTTATTCTGACCGCCCTCGGCTATATCTTTATGCGCCCCGTCCTCTTTGCCATCGGCGCGAGCGCAGAGTCTTATAAATACGCCGCCGAGTATTTGAGCGTCTACCTTGCGGGAACGGTGTTCTCCATGCTCGCGACGGGGCTCGTGGGCTACGTGAACGCTCAGGGCTTTCCGCGAGTCGGTATGCTCTCCGTCGTGATAGGCTGCGCGGTGAATATCGCCCTCGACCCGCTGTTCATCTTTACCTTTAAGATGGGCATATCCGGCGCCGCTCTTGCAACGGTACTAAGTCAGGCAGTCTCGGCCTTCCTCGTTATCTCCTTCCTCTTCGGAAAAAGGGCCGCCGTTAGGCTCAGCCCTCGCAATATGAGACCGGACAAGGGCATAGTCGCCTCGATATCGCGGCTCGGCGCCTCGAACTTTATAATGCAGGCGACGAATCTCGCCGTTCAGGTCGCCTGCAACTCAACCCTTCAGGCCTACGGCGGCGACGTCTACGTCGGGGTTATGACGGTAACGAACTCCGTCCGCGAGATATTCACCCTGCCGATAAACGGGATAGTGAACGGGGCATCTCCCGTTATCAGCTATAACTACGGGGCGAAGGATTATAAGCGGACGAGAGACGCAATAAACTTCAATACCCTCGTGGGCTCCGCCTTCACGGTCTTTGCCTGGCTCCTCGTCTTCCTTTTTCCTGCCCTCTGGTTCGGGATATTTACCGACGATGCGGCGCTCACCGAAGCGGGCGTTGATATGCTGAGAATATACTTCTTCGGCTTCATTTTTATGGCTCTGCAGTTTTCCGGGCAGTCAGCCTTCCAGGCTCTCGGCGACGCGAAGCACGCCATTTTCTTCTCGCTTCTCAGAAAGGTCATCATAGTCGTTCCGCTTACCCTTCTGCTGCCGAGAATGGGCTTCGGCGTAAAGGGCGTATTCCTCGCAGAGCCCATATCGAACGTGATAGGCGGCCTTGCAAGTTACCTGACGATGAGGGGAACGATTTATAAAAGGCTTGGGTCAAAGTAAATATCAATGCCGCCCCGGAAAAGGGCGGCATAAGCTTTTAATATCTGAACTTTTTTCTTTTAACGATAAGGAATATGGAGACGATCACGGCGGCTATGAGCTCCGCCGCTACGATAGAGAGCCATATCCCGTCGAGCCCAAATATCAGAGGAAGCAGAAGCACAGCACCGATCTGGAATACCAGCGTGCGAAGAAAGCTCACGATGGCGGAGGTGACCCCGTCGTTCAGAGCGGTGAAGAAGCCGGAGACGAAAATGGCAAGGCCAGAGAACAGAAACGATATCGAATATATCGCGAACGCCCGCTTCGTCAGGCTGAAGAGCTCTAAGTCGTAACCGACGAAAACGGAGGAGAAAGCGGGACCGAGAGCCTCGGCTAAAAGGAACATTGAAACGGACGCGATCGCTATGAGAACGAGGCTCTTTTTGAGAAGGCTCTTGAGCTCGCCTGTATTTTCCGCGCCGAAGTGATAGCTTACTACGGGGGCCATGCCCTGGGAATACCCGAAGAACACGGCGAGAAAAATGAAATTCACCGCGGCGAACGGCGTCTTGCCGACGAAGTTTGAAACGAAGATGCCGTCGACTACGCCGTATATCGAGGTGAAGATCATCATAACTATGCTCGGAAGCGTAAAGCGGAGAAGCCTTTTCACCGTAAAGTGGTCTGAAAGCCGGATCTTCATTTGTCCCTCCCGAAGAAGGAGAGCGCGTAATAGCTCACAGCGGCGGCAAGCTTTTTCATATCCCAGCCCGTGGAATCGACGATGAGGTGGTATCCAGACCTGTCGCCCCATTCGGCGTCTGTTAGAATTGCGCGGCTCTCCCTTCTCGCCTGGTCGATATGCTTCATCTTTCGCTCCATCTCACGGAGGGAGAGAGCCTCGCCGCTCTCCTGGCGCTCCATGCAGCGGTCGAGCTTCGCCATCCTGTCGGCGCAGACGAAGATGTTGAAGGTGTTATAATCGCGCAAAATAACGTCGGCGTTACGCCCGACGATGATTGCGTCGCGCTCCAGCAAGGCTATGCCCTCGATGGCCCGTTTCTCCGCAGCGAGTATCTCCGCTGCGGGAGCGGGATTAGAAGCGTAGAACGTGCGGCGGAAGGTGAGCGGCACGCTTCGCCAAAAGCCGGAATCCATCGTTCGCTCAACGTAATCCGGGCTCTTGCACAGGTCCTTTGCGATCACGCCGATTATCTCCTTGTCGTAGTAAGACCAGCCGAGTATATCGGACATCCTCTTGCCGAGCTCTCTGCCGCCGGAGCCGAATTCGCGGCCTACGGTTATAATTCTCATTTTATCCTCCAAAAACAAAACGCGGCTGAAAATGGGGTCCGGTTTAAGCCGGACCCCAATAAGCTGTTACATAGGCGTTACGTCGCTCGCGAGGGCGGCAAGGCAGTCCTCGCGCACGGCGCGGGCGTTCGTCTCGCGTATCTTCTGCCTGAGCGGAAGCACGGAGCGCGGCGATACGGAAAGCTCGTCGATGCCGATAGAGAGGAAGGTCTCGGTAAGCTCCAGATCCGCGCCGAGCTCACCGCAGATGCCGACCCAGATGCCGTTTTTATGCGCGTTGTCGCAAACGAGCTTGAGAAGTCTCAAAACGGCGGGGTGATGCGCGTTGAAGAAGCGGCCGAGATCATTGTTCTGGCGGTCGCAGGCGAGGGTGTACTGGGTGAGGTCGTTCGTTCCGCAGGAGAAGAAGTCGACCTCCTTCGCAAGCCTGTCGGAGATGACGGCGGCGGCAGGAGTCTCGATCATTATACCGACCTGAACGTCCTCAGCGAAGGGCTTGCCCTCGGCGGTGAGCTCCTTCTTAACGAGCTCGCACATCTTCTTGGCCTCTCTGACCTCCCATACGGAGGTGACCATCGGGAACATTATGCAGAGGTGGCCGTATGCCGAGGCGCGGTAGAGGGCGCGAAGCTGAGTCTTGAAAATCTCCGGCCTCGTAAGGCAGATGCGCAGGGCGCGGTTTCCGAGAGCGGGGTTCTCCTCCTTCGGCAGGTTGAAGTAGTCTATCTGCTTGTCCGCGCCGATATCGAGGGTGCGGATGACGACTTCCTTATCGCCCATATCGGAGAGGACCTTTTTATAAGCCTCGAACTGGTAATCCTCGGTGGGATAATCGTCGCATTCGAGATAGAGAAATTCGCTTCTGAAAAGACCGATGCCGCCGCCGTCGTTCTCAAGCACGGTGTGAACGTCGCCGGGCGAGCCGATATTGCAGTAAACGCGGATACGTTGGCCGTCCTTCGTCTCGTTGGGCTTGCCCTTGAGCTCGTTTAAAAGAGCCTGGCGCTTTAGAAGGTCGGCGCGCTTTTTCATAAGCTGAGCGCGGGTCGCCTCGTCCGGATCGAGAGCTATCGCGCCGGTAGAACCGTCAATGATGACCTCGCGGCCCTCGTACTCTGCCTTGAGCTTGTCGCCGACGCCGATGATGGCGGGAATGCCCATCGTGCGGGCGAGGATGGCGGTGTGGCTCGAGCCGGAGCCGCCGGAGGTTACGAAGCCGAGGATCTTTGATTTGTCGAGCTGGACGGTCTCGCTCGGGGCGAGATCGTCGGAGGCGAGGATCACGGGCACGTCGGAGTCTATTCCGCCCTGGACTACGCCGAGGAGTATGCCTACGAGCCTTCCGGAGATGTCCTTGACGTCGGCGGCGCGGGCCTTGAAATAATCGTCGTCCATGGCGGCGAAGGCGGCAGCCTGCATCTCGCCCGCGTCGGAAACGGCGGCCTCGGCGTTGAGCCCGGATTCCTTGATACCGGCCTCAATGGCCTCCTCGTAGTCCATATCCTCCACCATCATCTGATGCGTCTCAAAGAGCATGGCGGCCTCGTCGCCCGCCTCGGCTCTCGCTTTCTCGGCAAGCTCGCCGAGCTCGGCGACGGCCTTCTCCTGAGCGGCCTTGAAGCGGGACCACTCGGCGTCCCTGTCCGAGACCTCATAGCGGCGGACGGTGCTGTCGGCGCGGCGGTAGAAATAAAGCGGTCCTGCGGCTATTCCGGTGGAAACGCCTTTTCCCTGAATAGAGATCATATTTTTCTCCTTTCCCAAGTATGCAAAACTGCTGCCTTATAAGGCAGCGGTTTTGCGTTTTAGTTTACTTACAGGTTAGCCTTGAAGAAGTTCTCAAGCGCGGTGCAGACGGCTTCCTCGTCTCCGCCCTCAACGGAAACGGTGACGGTGTCGCCCTGCTTGATGCCCATCTGCATCAGCGCCATGAGCTTGAGAGCGTTGACGCTCTTCTCGCCCTTGGCGATGGTGACGGTGGAGCCTGCAAAGCCCTTGACCTCCTTGACGAGGATGCCTGCGGGGCGGGCGTGGATGCCGACAGGATCGGTTATCGTGTACTCAAAAGACTTCATTTGTTTTTCCTCCTGTTAGATTATTTGTTTATGCCCCATAGGGCTTGTTTACTTTATTTCGCTCCGCACTCTACGCCCTCGAGGTCGTCGGAGTTCGTGAGCAGGACTACTACGGTGTCGTCATAGCCCGCGGCCTTTATCTTGGCTGAGTCGAAGGTGAGAAGCTTCTGGCCTGCCTTGACCTCGTCGCCGTCCTTGACGTAGGCCTCGAAGCCGTCGCCCGCCATATTGACGGTGTTGACGCCGACGTGGATGAGAAGCTCCATGCCGTCCTTCTCAAGGGTGATGGCGTGCTTCGTGCCGAAAACGGAGGTGACGGTTCCGTCGAAGGGAGCTACGACCGTTCCGTCAACGGGGCGGACGCCGACGCCGTCGCCGAGGATGCCCTGAGCGAAGGTGTCGTCGGGGATTTGCTCGCGGGCGATGACTTCGCCCTTCGCGGGCTGGAGTATCGTTCCGGCGGCGCAGCGGATAACGCTCGTCGCGGGAGCCTCTATTGCCTCGGGCTTGGGAGCGGCAGCAACGGGGGCCTTCTTAGGCTCATCCTCCTTCCAGATGAACCAGGTGATAGCGAAGGCGGTTCCTGCGGAGATGACCATGAGCAAAAGATACATCGGGATGTTGTTGATCGCGGGGATTCCGGGAATACCGGTAACGCCGTAGGTCGTAGCGCCGAATGCGACGACGTTGCCCGACATGTCGGTACCCTTGATAAACGTGGAGAAGAGAGCGCCGACCGCGCCGCCGATCATGCCGGCGACAAAGGGCTTCATGTAGCGGAAATTGATACCGAAAATGGCCGGCTCGGTGATGCCGAGTGAGGCGGAGAGGGAGGAGGGGAGAGCCACGGACTTGGTCTTCTGGCTCTTGCACTTGAGGGCAACGGCAAGGCAGGCGCCGAACTGAGCGATATTGGCGGCCGTCGCTATCGGCATCCAGGTGTTGACGCCAGTGCTGGAGATCATGCCCGCTTCAATGACGTTGTACATATGGTGCAGGCCCATGACGACGGTGAGCGGATAGATAGCGCCCATGATAGCGGCGCCCGCGCCGTAACCGACGGTGATGAGCCACTTGGCTCCCGAAAGGACCCAGTTCTCAACGATGGAGAAGACGGGGCCGATAACGGTGAAGGTGAGATACGCGGTCACTACTACGGTGACGAGAGGAGTTACGAAGAGGTCGATCATCTCGGGTACGTGCTTATGCAGCCATTTTTCAAGCGTGGACATAAGCAAGACTGCCAATATTACCGGGATGACGTGACCTTGATAGCCTACCTGCTGGATCGGATAGAAGAATATCGACCAGGTGGGAATTGTTTCCGCCGTGCCGACGTTCCATGCGTTCAGAAGGGCGGGGTGGACCATCATAAGACCGATAACGGCGCCGAGGAAGATGTTTCCTCCGAATACGCGGGCGGAGGAGATGGCGACGAGAACGGGCAGGAGAGCAAATGCGGTGTTCGCAACGAGATCGAGGAAGGAGAAAAGATCCGTCTTTCCGAATGCGGGAGCGAACTTCGGGATCGCCTCAACGATACCCATCATAAGGCCGGAGGCCACGATCGCGGGCAGAATAGGAACGAAGACGTCGCCGGGTGTTTTGAGGATCTTCTTCCAGACCGGCATTTTTGAGGCTGCGGCAGCCTTGACGTCATCCTTGGTGGCAGCTGTCATTCCGGTGACGGCGAGGAATTCGTCGTAAACCTTGTTGACCGTGCCGGTTCCGATGATGAGCTGGAGCTGACCGTTCGAGTCGAACATTCCCTTTACGCCTTCAACGTTTTCGAGGGCTTCCTTGTCAAGCTTGGAATTGTCCGCGATAACGAGGCGCAGGCGGGTGGCGCAGTGCGCTGCACTGATGATGTTTTCCCGTCCGCCGAGGTGAGAAAAGATCTCTTCGGCGCATTTGCGGTAATCAAGTGCCATAGCGTTTTCTCCTCCACTTTCTTTTTTATTTACAGCTTTCGCTGTGAATTACGATCAAATGAGCCCGAGCCTCAAAAAAGCGTCGTAAAGACCGTCGTCCTCGACCGAGGGGCAGACCATATTGCTCATCTCCTTGAGCTGAGGCGATCCGTTATCCATGCAAACGCTCGTGCCGACGACCTTTATCATATCGAGGTCGTTCATGCTGTCTCCGAAGCCGATCGTGTCCTTCATATCGAAACCGAGCCTCTCTGCGGCGAGCTTTACGCCTGTGCCCTTGCTGAACTTTCTGTTGATAAGCTCACCGTTGAGGCAGCCTCGCGCGGCGAGATCCTGTATGCAGAAATCAAATTCGCTCTCAAGCTCCGCTCTCGCGGGTTCAAGCTGCTCCCAATCGAGGCACATGACAACGACCTTGTATATCGGTCTGTCGTCATATTCGCCCATGGGCTTGATGTTGAGCTTCTCGGCAAGCGCCTTGCGCCAGCGCACGAGCTCTGAGTTGCCCTCGCCCGCGTTCGCGAGGAATTCGCCGAGGTTTTCATCGCCGAAGGTCGCGTCCTTTGCCTCGATCGTGCGGAATACCCCGTTTTCGCCGAGAAGGCGCATAGCCCGCTCAAGCTGGGACTCCGTCATGGGACAGTCAAAAATCACCTCGTCGCCGCAGGTAACGTACCCGCCCGCGCTCGCGACTATTCCGTCGAAGCCGTAAACGAGAAGGGGGGAGAGCATATCAAGGTTACGCCCCGTGCAGAGAAAGACCTTATGCCCGTTTTCCTGCGCCTTTTTTATCGCAGAAACCGCGCTCTCCGGCGGAACGTTTGTCCCCGCAGGGGTCAGGGTGCCGTCAATATCCAAAAATATCAGCTTTTTATCCATGTTTTACGCCCCCAGAAGCCACGCAAAGTCGCCGGGACGGAGAGAAACGGCTATCGCCCCGCGCTTTTTGCCGGTCATGAGATCGGTAAAATCCCCGTGCTCGCCTATGCGGACGGTTTTGAGCTCTTTCGAGAAGTTGAAAACGGCGATGAGCTTCTGCCCGCTGTACCAACGTCCTATGGCGAGAACGGCGGGATCGCCCGATTCGATTATCCAGGTGTCGGCGCTTCCGTCGAATACTTTATACTTCGTTCTGAGCTTTTCGAGCTTGCGAAGCGAGTTGAAGATCTCATACTCGACCGTCCCACGCTTTTTGCGCATCTCAGCCGCAGCCCAGTCCATATCACCCCTGTGCAGCCAGCGGCTGTCCTCGCATTTAAGCGGGTCGTTGTGGTATCCGTAGTCGTTCTCACGACCGACCTCGTCGCCGGAGTAGAGGACGGGTACGCCGGAGAGAGTGAGCATATAGGCGTGGAGCATTATATCGTAGCGGCAGGCGAACTCGGCCTTGACGTCGTCGCGCTCGTACCTTGCCGCCTCAAGCCCGCAGAGAGAGGCGGTCGTGCCGCAGAGCCTCGCGTCGCCGAGACGGGGATCGTCGTTGTAAAGCTCGCCGCGAGCGTCGCTGCCATTCCACTTGCCGGTGAAATAGTCGTTCAAAAAGCGCTTGTGCCCGACCTCGTCCATGCCGAACTGCCAGAGATAGGGGTAGTCGAGACCCCAGCCAATATCGTCGTGGCAGCGGAGGTAGTTTAAGAAAACGTAGTCCTTCGGCAGATTGAAGACCTGCCCGAGCTGGTGCTTTAAAAGCGAGACGTTCTTCGTCGCCACCGTGTGCCAGGTCGTCGCCATAGTCGTGACGTTGTAGAGCATGTGGCATTCGGGCTTATCAACCGTTCCGAAGTAGGGAACGACTTTTGAGGGCTCCATAACGACCTCGCCGAGAAGCAGGGTGCCGGGGCATACTATCTCGCAGGTCATTCGCATTATGCGGACGAGGGAGTGGACTTCCTTTAGATTGCGGCACTGAGTGCCGAGTTCCTTCCATATGTAAGGCACGGCGTCGAGACGGATTATGTCAACACCGTGGTTCGTGAGATTAAGCATATTGTCGGTCATATCGTTCATGACCGCGGGGTTTCGGTAATTAAGATCCCATTGATAGGGGTAGAAGCAGGTCATAACGACCTTCTTCGCCTCGTCGCACCAGGTGAAGTTGCCGGGCGCTGTGGTCGGGAATACCTGTGGCACGGTCTTTTCATATTGGTTCGGGATGTTCCAATCGTCGAAGAAGAAATAGCGGTCCCGGAACTCTTTTTCGCCGGCTCTCGCCCGCCTTGCCCACTCGTGATCCTCGCTCGTGTGGTTCATAACGAAGTCGAGGCAGAGGGAGATGCCGCGCTTATGGCAGTCTCCGGCGAGCTCGGCAAGATCGTCCATCGTCCCGAGCTCGGGCTGGACCTTTCTGAAATCGGAGACGGCGTAGCCCCCGTCCGACCTGCCCTCCGGGCTCTCGAGAAGGGGCATGAGGTGGAGGTAGTTTACTCCTGCCTCTTCAACGTAATCAAGCTTTGAGCGCACGCCCTGAAGCGTTCCCGCGAAGGCCTTGACGTAGGCAAGCATGCCGACGAGCTCGTGACCCCTGTACCAGCCGGGCTTAGCTTCGCGCACGCGGTCAAGCTCTTTTAAACTCTCCGGCCTTTCATCATAAGCTTTCTTGAGAACGGAAACGAAATACTCCCAGGCGCCGATGTCCGAATAGAGCTCACCATAAAGCGAGCGGAGCTCATTTTCGTGGCGGCTGAACCTGCGGGAAAACTCCTCGTTCCACTGAGACCTGTCGAGCATAGGCTCACCTCCGTTATACTAAAAAAGAGCGGGCCGCTTATTAAACAGGCAGTACGCCAAGCGGTCTGCTCACTCGAGCGGCGCATTATTCTATAGCTTGAGTTTAGCATCTGAGCAATTTTTATTCAATTGTCATTCTCTATAAATAATCTGTCCAAGTTTAGTGCAGTTTGACAAATAATATATATTCAAAATAGCTGAAATTATACAATATTACGATTTTTGCCGAAAAAACCAGCCGTCCGAAATAACGGACGGCTGATGCTTATCCTATCCTCCTTACGCTCTCGCCTAAGGTCAGCTTTACGGGGATTGTCACCGTTTTTTCGGCGCTGTCTCCTGAGATCATCTTTAAAAGCAGGCTGACGGCGGCCTTCGCTCTCAGAAAAATATCCTGCGATACCGTCGTGAGCCGGGGCGCGGCGCTTTTCGCCTCCCTCGTTCCGTCGAAGCCTATTACGGATATATCGCCCGGAACGCTAAGGCCGTTTTGCCCCAAAAACCTTATAAGCTCCAGAGCGTATTGATCGGACGCCGCGAAGACGGCGGTATAGCCCTTAAGAGCCTCAAGCCGCTCACGGTAGCAGCTCTCGCGCTCGGACGCTTTCATCGGAACGATCATAAGCTCCGCCTTATGCCCGAGACCGTCGCATAAGCCAAGATAGCGGAGATGATCCATACAGATATCGTTGTCGGAGATAAAGAGAACTCTCTCGTGACCCATATCTCTGAGATAAGCTCCTGCCTGTCTGCCCCCGTCAAAGTCGTCTATCACGACGTTTCCGAAGCGTTCCTGCGCGTCCGCAAAGCCGTCGTAGATAACGAAGGGTATTCTTATCCTGTCGCGCAGGTCCTGGTAATCGTCCTCGCAAAATCCTATGAGCACCATACCGTCAAGGTTCCATATCGAGGCGAAAACGACGGCGTCTGAGACCCGCCTCGCCTTTTTCAGCATCATATAATAGCCCGCCTCCTCGATCCTGTCCGAGAGGTGGTTGACCGCCGCCGAGATAAAGGGATCCTCGAAAACGTGACCCTCGTATTTTGGGTGGTCGTTAACGACGACGCCGATTATCCGCGAGTTATTGCGCGCAAGCAGGGCGGCTGCCATATTGGGAATGTAGCCCCGCTCCTCAAGCATCCGTTCCACCGCTTTTACGGTGCGCTCAGATATTTTTTCCGTCTTCCCGTGGAGGACGTTCGACACCGTTGCCGTGCTGACGCCGAGCTCGTCGGCGATATCCCTGATCCTGACCTTGCCCTCTGACCACATAAGCGCCCTCCTTTAAATCTTCTGCATCCACTTTTTCCTTATAAAAATGATCCACGTCAGTATGAGCCGCACGCACTCCTCAAATGAGAGACAGAGGTATACGAGCGGTATGCTGAGTTTCCAGACGTAGGCGCTGAGAAGCGCGAGCGGAACGCCGAAGCCCCACGTGCCGAAAAGCTCGATGATCATCACTATCCTCGTTTTTCCGCCGCTTTTGACGATGCCGCCGCCGAGGATCATATTCATCACCTTTACGGGCGATACGGCGGCGAAAACGATAAGTATATGCCGCGCCGTAGCCTTAACGTAGTTCTCCACGTTGTATATATCGGTGTAGAGCCCCATCAGAAGGATAACGGCGGCGGCTAATATGAACGAACCGATGAGCCCGTAGAGAAGAAGCCTTTTTGATTTTTTATATGCCGAGTCGAAATCGCCTTTGCCGAGCTCCTTGCCTATAAGTATTCCCGCCGCCTGGGAAAGCCCGCTCAGCGCCCCGATCGTGAGGCCCTGTATCGGATAAGTCAGCGTCATGGCGGCGCATTCGAGGGTGCCTATGTGACCGTAGACCGAGGCGTAAACGTTCTCGCTCAGGCTCCACATAAACTCGAGCACGAACACGGGAAGAAAGATGGCAAGATACTGCCCGGCGGACATCTTCGTAAGCACGGGAGAGAAGCGGAAGGCCTCGCCCCGCTTCCGGTCGACCGCCGACGCCCCGAATACAAGCAACAGAGCGTTTACAAGCTGCGATATGATAGTCGCCAGCGCCGCACCGTCCGCGCCCATAGCGGCAAAGCCGAGCTTTCCGAAAATCAGAACGTAGTTAAGCCCGGTGTTCAGAACGCCTGCGGCGATGCTGATAATAAGGGGTAAAAGAGCCTTCTCCATGCAGCGCAGCCTCGTCGATACCATCATCCCGACGGCGTAGGGCAGAAATCCGGCGGCGACGATCCTGAGGTAAGAGGCGGCTGCCTTCACCGTGTCCCCGTCCTCAGAGTACAGCCCCATTAACTGAGCAGGCAACAGGACGCATACAGCCGTGAACACCGCCCCGATCCCGAGCGAGATGAGGGCGTTCAGCGAAAAGCAGCGGTTCGCCTCAGCCTCGTCCTTCGCGCCGAGGTACTG
>ONGN01000008.1 GCA_900317385.1 uncultured Eubacteriales bacterium | reverse complement strand
GATTCAAGCCGATATCTGGCAGCGGGAGAAGGATTCGAACCCTCACATACGGAGTCAGAGTCCGCTGTGCTACCTTTACACAATCCCGCTAAACGCAAAAGCTATTATACAGAATAATCACGGTTTGTCAAGAAGTTTTTTCTTGATCCCCGAGGATTTTGCGCTGTAAAACGTCCGCTCTCAAGCGGCTCGATTAATATACCAAATTTATATGCCAATTGTCAAGAGGTTTTTTTAATTTTTTTGAACTTTTTTTGCATAAAATTGAGGCAACAAGATGTAGTTGTTTTTCTTTTAAAACCCCTGCCATTTAGTGGCTAAAAAAAGCGCCGCGCCGGAAAAGCTCTTCCCGGCGCGGCGTTAAAAGTGCTAATTGCTACTCTTCAAGAAATCTCATCAAAATTGCGGCGACCTCAGCTCTCGTCGCGGAAGCTTTCGGATTAAGCATTTTCTTATCGTTGCCCTTTATAAGGCCCTCTCCGACTGCCCACTTGACGTCGTTCAGCGCCCACTTTCCGACCTTGTCCTCGTCACCGAAGGCAGCCAGGTCGCCGGGCTCGCCGTCTTCCCTTCCGAGCCATTTCGAGTACCTGTGTATAAGAGCTGCTATCTGCTCGCGCGTGACGTTTCCGTCCGGCTTGAACGTTCCGTCGTCGTAGCCCTTTACGACGCCCGTGCTCGTTGCCCATACGACCGCTTCGGTGTACCAGTCGTCGCCTACGTCCGAGAACTTGGCGGCGCCCTCAGCCTCCGGTCTGCCCGCCGCGCTCCACAGGGCGTACACCAGAGTCGCCCTCGTGGTATACTCATTCGGGCGGAAGGTCTCGCCGTCGATATCGTAATACAGTCCGTTGTCGACAACGTATTTAACGTATTGATAGAACCAGTTCTTTTCGGAGACGTCGGTATAATTCATCCCGCTCTCGCCGGAAGTCTCGCCCTCGGCGGCGAAATATCCGTTCACCAGGAAGGTCGACCTTGAGGCGGCGGCGACCGCCGCCGTTGTATTCTCGGCGCAGAAGTACCGCTTCCCCGCCTCCAGTGCCGCCTCTTCCGTAAGCTCGGACGCCGAGGCGACGTTTACGACCGTGCCGCTCGGGGTTATCGATGCGCTGCCGCTCACGAGTATAACAGAGGAGCCGAACCAAAGCTTGATGCTTCCGCCGGCAGCGAGCTCGACCTCTGTATAGCCCGAAGCGAAATCGTAAACCGTGCCGTCGGGCGCGGCTCCGCCCTCGCCCGTTATTTCGGCGAACATCTGCTCGAGAGCTTGTTCGCCCTCCGCCTTTAGCTCGCTCACCGTATCGGGCACGAAATAGCCGTCAACGTAGCTTTTTGAAATAAGCGGATCCGTGACCGAGCCGGGCTGCGACGCTGACGAAAGGCAGACGGCAAGCAGCAGGACGGCAAGGATAGCCGCGGCTGTTCTTTTCATCTCGTTTCCTTTCCTCCATCCGAACGGAGATAGTAGCCGAGGGTCAGAAGGCTGTCCGAAAGATGCACGTTCTCGATGGAAGTCCCCGGAAGCTCCACCCCGAGGTCTTTACCCGTAAAATTCCATATCCCCCGCACTCCCGCGCCGACAGCGCAGGCAGCGGCGCCGTCCGCCATACTCTGCGGCAGGGTGAGAACGGCGACGTCCACGGCGTTATCCCTGATAAAACTTTCAAGCTCGCTTACGTGCAAAACGGGCACGGCGCCAATGCTTTTTCCCACCTTATCCGGGTCAACGTCAAAGGCGGCGACGAGCTCCGCTCCGCATTCTTCAAAGCGGAAATTGAGGGCGAGGGCTTTCCCGAGGTTTCCGAGCCCGATAATAACAGCTCTGAGCCTGTCGCCCATACCGAGGGCCGCGGCTATCCCATCGCGGAGCTGGGCGACGTTGTACCCGTACCCCTGCTGACCGAAGCCGCCGAAGCAGTTGAGGTCCTGCCTTATCTGGGATGCTGTGATCCCCATTATGCTGCCGAGTTCGCCGGAGGAGACCTTCTGCACCCCCTCGGACGCCAAAAGGTCGAGATAGCGGATATACCTCGGAAGTCTTTTTATCACGTTGTTGGAAATTTTGTAGTTCATGTCAAGGATTCCCCTGAAGCCTCTTATTATTATAATGTATATTATAACAGACTTCCGCCGCAATATCAAGTATGCCCTATCCGGCGGCAAAAAGCGTTAACTTTCCGTTAATTTGAGTTTTTTCTCTTTTTTTACCTGACGCTCTGTGCTATAATCATAATGTATTATTATGACTGAGCACGTACTAAACGAAAGGTTTTGATATACATGGGATTATTCACAAAAATATTCGGCACGAGGAGCCAGCGCGAGGTCAAGAAATTCGAGCCGATAATCGAGAAGATCGACGCCCTTGAAAGCGAATACAGAGGGCTTTCGGATTATGAGCTTAAGGCGAAGACCGAGGAGTTCAAGAGCCGTTACGCCGCGGGCGAGACTCTTGACGACCTTCTGCCAGAGGCGTTTGCCGCCGTGCGTGAGGCTTCCGATCGCGTGCTCGGTATGCGCCACTTCCGCGTTCAGCTTATCGGCGGCATCGTCCTGCACCAGGGGCGCATCGCCGAGATGAAGACGGGCGAGGGCAAGACCCTCGTCGCCACGCTTCCGGCATACTTAAACGCCCTCACAGGTCAGGGCGTCCACATCGTCACGGTGAACGACTACCTCGCAAAGCGCGACAGCGAGTGGATGGGCAAGATCTACCGCTTCCTCGGCCTCTCCGTCGGACTGATCGTCCACGGGCTCACGAACGACGAGCGCCGCCGCGCATATGCCGCCGACATAACCTACGGGACGAACAACGAGATCGGCTTCGACTACCTCCGCGACAATATGGCGCTCTATAAGCACCAGATGGTGCAGCGCGGCCACGTTTTCGCCATCGTGGACGAGGTGGACTCCATACTTATCGACGAGGCGCGCACCCCGCTCATCATCTCCGGAACCGGCGACGAATCCACCGATCTCTACCGCCAGGCGGACGATTTCGTAAGGCGGCTGCGCCGCATAGTCTACGCCTCGACGGACGAGAAAGAGGATCTCTCCGAGGTCGACGCCGACTTCGTAGTCGACGAGAAGGCGCGCACGGCGACCCTAACCGCGAGCGGTATCGCAAAGGCCGAGGCCGCCTTCCGCCTTGAAAACTACGCGGATATAGAGAACGCGACTCTCTCCCACCACATAAATCAGGCGCTCAAGGCGCACGGCATAATGAAGCGCGACGTGGACTACGTCGTTAAAGACGGGGAGATCATAATCGTCGACGAGTTCACGGGCCGCCTTATGTTCGGCAGACGCTATTCCGAGGGATTACACCAGGCTATCGAGGCGAAGGAGGGCGTGGACGTCCAGCGCGAGAACAAGACCCTCGCGACTATAACCTTCCAGAACCTCTTCAGGCTTTACGCGAAGCTCTCCGGAATGACCGGAACGGCCCTCACCGAGGAGGAGGAGTTCGGCGCGATCTATAACCTCGACATAGTCGAGATACCGACTAACAGGCCGCTTATCAGGATCGACAACGGCGACCTGGTATATAAAAACGACGTCGGCAAGAACCGCGCCATCATTCAGCAGATAATCGACTGCCACGCGAAGGGCCAGCCCGTCCTCGTCGGCACCGTGTCCATCGAGAAGAGCGAATACCTCTCCTCGCTTCTAAAGCGCGCCGGAGTGCCGCACAACGTACTTAACGCAAAGCAGCACGAGCGCGAGGCCGAGATAATCGCCCAGGCGGGCAAGTACGGCGCCGTCACCATCTCCACCAATATGGCGGGACGCGGAACCGATATCGTCCTCGGCGGAAACGCCGAGTATATGGCCCGCGCCGATCTGAGAAAGGCGGGCTACGAGGAGTCCGTCATCGTCGAGGCGACGGGCTACGCGGACACCGAAAACGAGACAGTGCTCGAGGCCCGCGAGCTCTTCCAGCGCAAGCTTGCCGACTACTCCCTTGAGACCAAGGCAGAGGCGGAGAAGGTCCGCGAGGCGGGCGGTCTTTTCGTGCTCGGCACGGAGAGGCACGAATCGAGGCGAATCGACAACCAGCTTCGCGGCCGTTCCGGAAGGCAGGGCGACCCGGGCGAGACCCGCTTCTACCTCGCTCTGACGGACGACATCATGCGTCTCTTCGGCTCGGAGCGCGTTATGGGCATGATGGAGGCTCTCGGGCTCGACGAGGATACGCCTATCGACGCGAAGATACTCTCGAACGCCATTGAGAACGCCCAGAAGAACGTTGAGAGCCGCAACTTCCAGAGCCGCAAGCGCGTGCTTGAGTACGACGACGTTATGAACACTCAGCGCGAGGTCATCTACGGCCAGCGCAGAAGAGTGCTCGACGGCGAGGACGTGAGCGGAAATATCCGCCAGATGATACTCGACGTTATCGACTCCTCGGTAAACTCCAATATGACCGAGCACGGGGTCGATCTCAGCGAGGCCGTAAAGCCCTTCGTCGGCCTTTTTATCACGGAGGACGAGGTCTACTCCCTGCCCACGGAGGCGGAGGAGCTTAAGGAAAGGCTCAGGGAGAAGGCGGACGAGGTCTACGCCCGCCGCGAAAAGGAATTCGGTATCCTGCCCGCCACCGGCGCCCCGATGCTCCGCGAGATCGAGCGCGTCGTGCTCCTGCGCGTCGTGGACGAATACTGGATGGACAACATCGACGCCATGGCCGATCTGAGGCAGGGCATTACCCTCCGCGCCTACGCGCAGACGAATCCCGTTGACGAGTACAAGCGCGAGGGCTACGAGATGTTCGAGGCTATGATAAACGGCATCAAGGAGGAGGTCGTCCGCCGCATCTTCACCGTCAGGGTGAAGAAGGAGGCCCCCATCGAGCGCAAGGCCGTTGCGAAGAACGCAGTCGCCGGCGGCGCGGGTGGAGACGGAACGGTGAAAAAGCAGCCCGTCAAGGTTGCAAAAAAGCCCGGCAGAAACGATCCCTGCCCCTGCGGGAAATGGAAGGCGGACGGCTCCCGCCCGCTCAAATACAAGGAATGCTGCGGAAGAGACGACTGAGAAAATAATTAAACTATTCACTATTCACTATGTATCGGGGGCGGTAAATTGAAAAAACTTCATATCCGTCTTCTCTCTGTTATGCTGGCTCTCCTGCTTCTTGCGGGCTGCGCTCACGAGAGCGGCGAGGCTCCCGCCGATAACACGGACGAGCCCGGCAAGGCCGTGGAAAACGAGGAGCCGGAGTCCCCGCTCGAGCCATCCGGCGGGAATGAGACGGGCTACACCCCCGCCGACAAGCTCTTCTCCCTTTGCTACGATCCCGCAGGCTCGTTAAACCCGCTCTACGGAGTGAACGTAACGAACGAGGCGCTTATGAGCCTTATGTTCGAGGGGCTTTTCAGGATCGGCGCTGACCTTGAGCCCGAGCCCGTTCTCTGCGAGAGCTGGTCGACCGAGGACGGGATAAGCTACGTTTTTAAGCTTAAGCCGAACGTATATTTCCACGAGGGCTACACGCTGACCGCCGAGGACGTCGTCTATTCGGTAAACAGGGCGGCTGGCGGCTCAAAATACTCATCCCGCTTTAAAAACATCCGAGCGATAACCGCATCTGACGAGCTGACAGTTAAGATAGTGCTCAAGGAGACGGACTACGGCTTTCCCGCTTTGATGGACCTGCCGATAATCCGCACGGGCACCTCGGATCAGTCCCCGCCGGACGGGACGGGGCCTTACGTCTTTCACTCCTACGACGTTTCCACCTATATGACCGCGTTCTATATGCACAGGGATTTCAGCGCCCTGCCCGTATCGAGGATATATCTCACGAACGTGGCTTCTTACGATCTTTCAAGGGACTTTTCCGCGAGGAGGATAGACCTTCTTGACCGCGATCCCCTCTCCGTACTCGATCTCAACATACATTCGGATTATGAGACGAGGTATTTCGAGACCTCGAATCTCATCTACCTCGGGCTCAACACCTCGCGCGGCGCGATGCGCGATCCGGACGTGCGAAGGGTCATCGCCTGCCTCCTCGATTATAAGGAGCTCACGGAGGAATACTTCCTCGGCTCCGTCACCCCCGCCCCCCTCGTGCTCGATCCGCTTCTGAGCTATTACGACGCCTCGTGGGAGGACGAGCTCAGCGTAAGCCCGGCGGACTTTACCGAGCTTGCCATAGCCGCCTCACTGCAGGATACGGATAACGACGGCTTCTGGGACGTTTCGGGCAGGCTCTCGAACATCAACATCACCTTTATCGTAAACAGCGAGAACCCCTACCGCCTCGAGGCGGCGCGGGCAATACACTCCACCCTGTCGCATCAGGGCTTCAGCGTCACCTTAAAAGAGCTTTCGTACAGGGAATACGTCGCCGCCCTCGAGGCCGGGAGCTTTGATATCTACCTCGGCGAGGCGAGGCTCACCCCGGATTTCGACCTATCCGCGATCCTGAGCTCCGGCGGCGAGATAAACTACGGCCACGCGAGCGGGTACGACGCACTCATTTCCGCCATTCATGCCGCCCCCGATCCCGAAGCGAAGCGGGAGGCCGCCCGCGCCCTCTGCGAGTACGCGGCGACGGACAGGGCGATCATCCCGATCGCCTATAAGCGCCGCGCAGTATTCACCCACCCCGGCGTAGTCTCCGGAATGGATCCGTCGATCTCCGGCATTTTCGGAAACATCGGCGGCTGGAAAATAGATCTGTAATAAAAATACGTGGTCAGGAGGTACAAAAATGACAGACAGAGAGCTCATCAGCGCGGCTGTGAAGGCCGCCGGCTTTGCCTACGCGCCCTATTCCAAGTTCAGCGTCGGTGCCGCCATCGAATGCTCCGACGGTACCGTCTACACCGGCTGCAACGTGGAGAACGCCGCCCTTGGCGCCACGATCTGCGCCGAGCGCGTCGCCGTTACTAAGGCGATAAGCGAGGGAAAACGCGCCTTTCGCCGCATAGCAGTCTACGCCGACTCCGCGGACTACTGCGTGCCCTGCGGCACCTGCCGCCAGGTCTTAAGCGAGTTTTCGCCGAATATCGAGGTCCTCTGCGTCCGCTCCGACGGAAGATACGTAAGCTACAATCTCAAAAACCTCCTGCCCCAGGCATTTAACAAAAACTTCCTGTAAACAGACGGAGCGATGTGGGCATCGCTCCCTACGCGGAAAGAATCAGCGCCCGCCCTGACTTATCAGGGCGGGCACTTTATTATTATATGGTATCAGCAGGATTCGCGCTTTCTGAACGAGGGGCGGAAGGTCACGTGGCGGTGGGTCTCATCTTTGTTTATGAGCCCCGTAAGAAGCTCAAAGGCGCATTTTACGATATCGTGCGCCGGCTGGGCAAAGGTAGTTATCGAGGGGATCATATATTCGCAGGTCCTGAGCCCGTCGAAGCTTATAACGTCTACGTCCTTCCCCGGGGTCCTGCCCGCGTCGTGGATGGCTCTGATCACTCCCTGAACGACGGAATCAGACTGGCAGCAGACCGCCGTTATCTCCGGATGCTCATTGAGGAACGACAGAAGATTGCAATATGCCTTGTCTGACTGATAGTCGCTCTCGATGAAGTTTTCGATGTTATGCTCGAGCCCGCTCTGGCGGAGGGCGGCCATATACCCGTTTGCCCTCAGCCCGTAAACGCTGTTGTCTATCCGGGAGGATATCACCGTGGCTATATCCCGGTGCCCCTTCTCGATAAGGCAGCGCATCTGGTCGAACGCCGTCTCCATATGGCTCACGGTAACGCTTGAATAGGGGGCTTCGTCCGTTTGGAACGGCAGAACGGTGTTTATAAAAACGGTGGGGCAGGGGAGCTTTGAAAATTCCGCGCTGTCCACCCTGTCAAAGTTCCCGCCTATATATATTATGCCGCTGACCTTGTCCCGCTCCGCGTTCGCAATGAGCTCAAGAAGCTTTTCGGTTTTATCCTGGGCAAAATAGTTATCGTGGAAGGAGACGATGGAATATCCCGCGTTATGCAGGCGGATCGAGAGCGAATCTTCATAAATGCTGTGGATATGGAGATAGACGCCCTCGGTCACGAGAGCCACGCGGATAGTCTCCGTCCCCGATTTCGCGCGCTGGTTGGATTTCGGGTCATACTGATTCTCCTCGATAATCTTCAAAACGCGCTGCCTCGTGGCTTCGCCAATATCCGGATAATTGTTCAGCACCTTTGACACGGTGCCGGGCGTGACGTCCGCCAGCCTTGCGATCTCTCGAATGTTCATCGTTTTCTCCGTTCTTTACTCAAGCAGCTCTATGGGGGTGATACCCCTCTCCTTTAAATAATCGACCGCCCTGTCCATGCACTCGTCCCAAACCTGATATGGCTCGTGGCAGTCCGAGCCGACCATAACGGGAAGGCCGGTGCCCTTGGCGGCTGCCCAGAACTTTTCGTGCGGATACATATACCTTCTGCCGTCGGGATAGTCGTGGATCCCGCGCCTGTACCCGTTCGCGTTAAACTCCAGCACCGTTCCTGCCTTAACGGCGGCGTTCAGAATGATATCCGTCGCCGCGTCGCAGTTTCTGTCCCATGCAAGCTTGTTGATGGTAAACAGATCGGGATGCGCGAGCATACGAAAATATCCGGTTTCGAGAGCGGCGGCAATAGCCTTCGCATAATCAAGATAAGCCTCCGTACCCGTCGCCTGGGTTATATTATGAAACTCGCCCGCCCCGTTTATATAAAAATGCTCGCCGAGCAGGAGATAATCCACCTTCTCAATCTCAAGAAGCCGCTCGTAATACTCCACATACTGCGGCAGGTACTCGATCTCGAGGCTCTTTTTTATTATAATGTCATCCGCTCTCTCCTCCCTCAGCCTGTCGACCGCCGCAAAATACTCCCCCAGCTCGCTGTACGGCATGCGGTAGCCGTAATCCACGTCGGGAAAGGGCGCATGATCGGAAAAGCCGAGAACGGAGACCCCCGCGTTAAGGGCGGCGCTTATATAGTCCTCCTCAGTGCCGAAGGCGTGAAGGCAGCGCTTTGTATGGGTATGATAGTTCGTCCTCATCTGATCACCTCCGAAAGCGGAAATTCACGAAACACAAGCGAAACATTCGGTTCTCAAGAGCCTTCTCGCAGGTTGTTTCCTACTGTTTCCTATTCTATCACAGGATATTGACTAAAATCAATACCATTTTTTATTATTTTTTATCAGATTTTGCTTGACATAGTTAAAAAATGGTGGTACTATTTAACCGGAAATTCCGAAACAGCGCGATATTGTTTCGGAAGAAAGCACGAAACATATTTTATTTAGGAGGAAGCTTATGAAAAAGATTACTGCTCTCCTGCTGGCTGTCTGCATGGTAGCCGCCCTTATGGCCGGCTGCAGCACCACCGGGAAAACCACCGACACCACTACCCCGACTACCCCGAGCACCGACACCACCACCCCCACCACCCCGAGCACGGATCCCGCTCCCGTAGATCCCATCGACGTATCCCTCAAGGTCTGGAGCCCCTCTGAGGACCAGAACCCCGACCTCGGCGAGTGGGTCGTCACCATGTGCAATCAGTTTAACGAGCTCCATCCCGAGTGGAACATCACCTTCGAGTATGGCGTTGCCTCCGAGTCTGACGCCGGCAAGATGGTCCCCCAGGATATTGACGCCGCCGCTGACGTCTTCCTCTTCGGCTCCACCAAGCTTGAGAACCTCTGCAACTCCGACTCCCTCACCGAGTGGGGCGGCAAGTACAAGGACGCCGTAACCGCTAACTATCCCGCTTCCCTCGTTGACTGCCTTACCTATGACGGCGGCCTCTACGGTGTTCCCATCACCACCGATACTTACTTTATGTACTATGACAAGAGCGTCTTCACCGAGGAGGACGTAAAGTCCCTCGACACCATGCTCACCAAGGGCAAGGTTGCCTTCCCCCTCGCGAACGGCTATTATCTCGCCGCCTTCTATCTTGCCAACGGCTGCACCTTCTTCGGCGCTGACGGAAGCAACCGCGCTGACGGCATCCAGGTTGGCGGAGCCAAGGGCACCGCTGTCACTAACTGCCTCGTAGACCTCGTTCAGAACGAGAACTTCATCGTTGCCGAGCCTGCCGACGCCATCTCCATGATGCGCGAGGGCAACTGCGCCGCTTACATCTGCGGCACCTGGCAGGCCACCCAGACCAAGGAGATTCTCGGCGACAACTTCGGCGTTGCCATTCTCCCCTCCGTTATGATCGACGGCGTCAACTGCCAGATCAGACCCTTCACCTCCGCCAAGGCCGTAGGCGTCAAGTCCACCACCGCCTATCCCGAGGTTGCTCTTAACCTCGCCCTTTACCTCGCCAGCTACGAGGGTCAGAAGCTCCACTACGAGCTCAGAGGCTACGTTCCCTGCGAGCTCAAGCTCACCGCCGAGGTAAAGGACGATCCTATCTGCCTCGTTGACTCCGAGACCGTTACCAAGATCGCCGTATCCCGCGCGAGCTACACTGAGTTCTCCTATTACTGGTCTCCCGCCGAGAGCATGGGCACCGAGATCCGCGACGGTATCGTGACCCACGAGAACGCTGCTGAGAAGACCGAAGCCTTCAAGGTCGCCGTCAACTCCTCCGGCATCGGATAATCTCTGACTCTGAAGGGCGTGGAAGATATGTCTAAGGAAAAGAAACTTCGTTCTGAAAATGACATAAGCGTATGGTATGCCCTTAAAAACGGCTCATTTATGGTAACCCTATCCGCAGTTATCTGCGGATGGGGCTGCCTTATTAGAAAGCAGTTTGTAAAGGGAGCGCTCTACCTCGCCGCTGAGGTGGGTATCATACTTTATATGATTAATTCGGGCGCATTCCATCTGTCTAAGCTTGTCACGCTCGGCGACGTTAAACCGGAAAAGGTTTGGAATGAAGCAAAGAGCATTTTTGAGTATACAGATGGCGACCGCTCGCTTCCCATTTTGCTTTATGGGATAATTACCGTCGCCGTTCTCCTTGCCGGCGTTCTGCTTATGTGCCTCTCCGTTAAAAGCGCGTACAAGGCGGAGGTCGCCTGCAAAAAAGGCGGTAAGGCGAAGACCATCGTGGAGGACGTCCGCGATCTCTTCGACAAGAGGCTGCACGTCACTCTTCTGTCTCTCCCGATCCTCGGCGTTCTGATGTTCACCATTCTCCCGCTTCTCTTTATGATGAGCATGGCGTTCACGAACTACAGCGTTCTTGATATGAAGCTCGTGCAGTTTGACTGGGTCGGGCTCGATAACTTCCGCCGCCTGTTCAATATGGACACGGGCCTCGGTCAGACCTTCTGGTCGGTGCTCCGCTGGACCATCGTCTGGGCGCTGCTCGCGACCTTCTCGAACTATTTCCTCGGTATGCTCCTCTCTCTGTTCATCAACTGGAAGGAGATAAAGGCCAAGAAATTCTGGCGCTTCTGCTTCGTGCTTACGATAGCGGTGCCGCATTTCGTCACCCTTCTTATCATCCGTCAGATGCTCCAGCCTAACGGGGCGGTGAACGTCCTTTTGCAAAACCTGGGCTGGATAAGCTCGCCCCTCCCGTTCTTTACGGATAAGTGGTGGGCGAGGATAACGGTCGTGATCGTCAACATCTGGGTCGGCGTGCCCTACGTTCTTTTACAGATCACCGGCATCCTGCAGAACATACCCCAGGATCTTTACGAATCGGCAAGGGTTGACGGAGCGGGTCCCTTCGTGACCTTCAGAAAGATCACCCTGCCCTATATGCTCTTCGTGACAACCCCCTATCTCATCACCTCGTTTACGGGTAACATCAACAACTTCAACGTTATATTCCTGACCTCGGGAGGTCTGCCGAGGGCGGTTGAATCCACCGCCGGAGAGACGGATCTTCTGATCACCTGGCTGTATAAGCTCACTATCGACAACCAGTTCTACGACGTCGGCGCGGTTATCGGAATAATGACCTTCCTTACGCTGAGCGTCGTATCACTGCTGACCTTCCGGTACAGCGGATCCTATAAGAACGAGGAGGGCTTCAGATGAGTGGCAGAATCGTTAAAAAACCGCTTCGCAAGAGGATACTGATCTTCCTTGCGCACGCTCTGCTCGCCCTGCTCGCCATAATATGGCTTGTCCCCATCTTCTGGGTCCTGCTCACGAGCTTCCGCGGCACCAAGGGCTCTTACAGCTCCACCTTCTTCCCCACCAGCTATTCATTCGATAACTACATCAAGCTGTTTACCGACTTCTCGGTATTCAACTTCCCGCAGATGCTGCTGAACACTCTCATCGTGGCGGTAGCCACCTGCGTACTCTCCACCTTTTTTGTTGTCTCCGTCGCCTACACCCTCTCCCGCCTTCGCTTCAGGGCGAGGAAGAAGCTCATGAACTTCGCGATGATCATCCACCTTTTCCCCGGCTTTATGTCGATGATCGCGAACTACTACATATTCAAGATGCTCGGGTGGACCGACGGGCCAATGCTGCGGCTTGCCATGATCGCCGTTTACTCCGGCGGCGCCGGAGTGGGCTACCACATAGCAAAGGGCTTTTTCGACACGATACCGATCTCGCTTGACGAGGCGGCGATGCTCGACGGGTCCACGCGCTGGCAGGTGCTGAGGCACATCATTATGCCGCTCTCCAAGCCGATAATCGTATATACCCTCCTAACCTCCTTCGCCGGGCCGTTTAAGGACTTTATGCTTGCGAAGGTGCTCTGCGGGCCGAATAAGGATTACTACACCGTCGCCGTCGGTATGTATCAGATGCTCGAGCGAGAATACCTCGACCAGTGGTTCTGCAGCTTTGCCGCAGCCGCCGTTATAATCTCGATACCGATAGCGGCACTCTTCCTTGCAACGCAGAAGTATTACTCCGTCAGCGTAAGCGGATCGGTCAAGGGCTGATCTCACTTCGGGCGGGTTTTTGGGAGAAACTGCCATGCCTGATCTAAGAACACACCTTAATCAAAGATACCGCCGGCTTTCCGCGGTCTGGCTGAAAAACGCGGCCGCTGTCATTATGCTGATCGTCGCCGCGGGCAGGATCATCATCCAGCTTGGGCTGATAAGGCTCGATACCTACACGGGGGAGACTCTCTCCGCCGCGATGGACGCAGATCCGAATCTGATGACCCTGTCCGGCGTCGCCTCGATAATCCAGCTTATGCGCGGCCTTCTGCCGCCGCTCTTCGCCTTTCTCCTCGTAGAGGGCTTTGTCCACACCTCGAGCTACGGGCACTATCTCGGCGGCGTCGCGATCACGGCGGTTTTAAGCGAATTTGCTTACGACTATGCCATGACCGGAAAGGTTTTGGAGTTCTCCGCTCAGAATCCGATGCTCGGCCTTGCCGTCTGCCTTATAATGCTGTACGGGCTGCGCCTTGCGGAAAGGCGCGAGATGATAGAGCGGGTGATAATAAGCCTTCTTATCATCCTGGCGGCGACCTTCTGGGTGATCGTTATAAGATCCGAGTGCGGCATTGAGCTCGTCCTCCTGACCGCGGTGTTATACTGCTTCAGGGATAAGCTCGTTATCAAGTACGTTCTCGGTATTATAATCAGCCTTATGGACGCCTTCGGCCCAATCTCCTTCTGCGCGATCATTTTTTACAGCGGGAAGCGGGATCTTCGGATATCGAAGTATTTTTACTACGGTCTCTATCCCGCGCACTACCTGATATTGGGTCTGATCGCCCGCTGCTTTTTGATCAAATAAACCGCTTTCACACTCCCTCATTTTTTTCACTTTTATTTTCTCCTAAATATCGCGTCCCGCCCCGTGTTCTTTGCGGAGCGGGACGCGATATCTTTTATCTCATCATTCCGTCTATCATGGCCTCAAGCCTCGCCTGACGCCTGCGCGAGAGGCGGGCAAAGTTCTCGTAGGCTCCCCTTGCGCGTCTTGCGTCCCGCCCAAGGCGTATAAGCTTCCGCTCAAGCCCCTCCTCGGTTACAAGCGCCGTTCTCAGCTCGCTGAGCTGCCCTCGCTGCGGCGGAAGGGACTGGTTTAGCTCGCGTATATCCCCGCTCATAATAAAGAGCTCTCTCAGAAGAAATCTCTCCGTCCGCGCGGTCTCTCTCTGCATCATCCTGAAAGTCTCGGCGTCTCTGCCCCTTGCGAGTCTTCCGTAAAGGGCGCGGAGAAGGGCGGCGTCCTCAGCCGCCCTCAAAAGCTCTTCCGTCCCGTCCGGTCTCTCGGGCGGAGGCGGAGGAGGAGGCGGGGCGACGCGGTCCCAGATCCTTCCCATCTCCTCCGCGCTCATATTCTGCTGCATCAAAAATCACCCCTCGGCATTCTATTCGCCGCGGGGTGATCGCGTTATTCCCGTTCGTACATCTGATAGGGGTGCGTCTCGAAATACTCCCTCAGCACCTCGCCCGTCCTGCTCTTTTCACAGCGGGTACATTCCTCGGGCGTTCCGGTGAATACCACTTCTCCGCCGCCGTCGCCGCCGTCGGGCCCGAGGTCGATTATATGATCGGCGCATTTTATAACGTCGAGGTTGTGCTCGATCACCACTATCGTGTTGCCCTGGTCGCAGAGCCTGCCGAGCACCTCGAGCAGGCGGGAGACGTCGTCCGTGTGAAGTCCAGTCGTCGGCTCGTCCAAAACGTAGATCGTTCTGCCGGTGGCCGGTCTCAGAAGCTCGGTCGCGAGCTTCACCCTCTGCGCTTCGCCGCCCGAGAGGGTGGTAGAGGGCTGACCGAGCCTTATATACCCGAGTCCGACCTCCTGCAGGGTCTTCACCTTCTGGTAGATCTTCGGGATGTTCTCAAAAAAGTCCACCGCCTCGTCCACCGTCATTTCGAGGACGTCGCTTATGTTCTTATCCTTGTACTTTACCTCAAGGGTTTCGCGGTTATATCTCTTTCCCTTGCAGACCTCGCAGGGGACGTAGATATCGGGGAGAAAGTGCATCTCTATCTTTATAAGTCCGTCGCCGGAGCAGGCCTCGCAGCGTCCGCCCTTCGTGTTGAAGCTGAAGCGGCCCGAGGCGTAGCCCCTCTCCCTCGCCTCCTGAGTTGAGGCGAAGAGCTCACGCACGTCGTTAAAAAGCCCCGTGTAGGTCGCGGGATTTGAGCGCGGAGTCCTGCCGATCGGGCTCTGGTCGATCTGGATTATCTTGTCGAGCTCCTCAAGGCCGAGTATCTCCGTATGCCGCCCCGGTCTTAAATGCGCCCTGTTCAGTTCGGCGGCAAGGGCCTTGTAAATGACCTCGTTCACGAGGCTCGACTTTCCCGAGCCGGATACTCCCGTGACGCAGGTCATAGCCCCGAGCGGGATATCGACGTCGATATTCTTGAGGTTGTTCTCCCTCGCGCCGATGACCGAGAGCTTTTTGCCCGAGCCGGGCCTGCGGTATTTCGGAACAGGAACGTACTTCTTCCCGCTCAGATACTGCCCCGTGATGCTCTCCGGGCAGTTTTTTATATCCTCCGGAGTGCCGGCGAAAACGAGCCTGCCCCCGTTCACTCCCGCTCCCGGCCCGATATCGACGAGGTAGTCGGCGGTGAGCATGGTGTCCTCGTCGTGCTCAACTACGATGAGGGTGTTGCCGAGGTCTCTCAGCTCCAGAAGCGCCTTCAGAAGCTTGGCGTTATCCGCCTGGTGCAGGCCGATCGAGGGCTCGTCCAGGATATACAGAACGCCGACGAGCGACGAGCCGATCTGAGTCGCGAGCCTTATCCTCTGGCTCTCGCCGCCGGAGAGCGAGCCCGCGGCGCGGCTCAGCGTAAGGTACTGGAGGCCGACGCTCCTTAAAAAGCCGAGGCGTGATTTTATCTCCTTCAGTATGTTCTCGGCTATCATCGCGCTCTGCGAGGTGAGCGAAAGACCATCCATAAACTCGGCAGCAGCCGAGACGGAGAGGTCGCAGAACTCCGAGATGTTCTTCCCGCCTACGGTGACTGCGAGCATCTCCGGCTTGAGCCTTCTGCCCCTGCACTCGGGGCATTGGCACTCGGACATATACTGCTCCAGCTCCTGCCTCATGCTCTGGCTCTGCGTTTCATGGTAGCGGCGCTCAAGGTTGTTCACGATGCCCTCGAAGGCCTGAGAAAAGGTCCCCGTGCCTCGGGCAGTGTCGTATTTCAGCGTGAGCTTTTCGCCCTTCGTTCCGTAAAGTATAACGTCGAGCACGTCCTCGGGCAGGTCGCGCACGGGCGTAGTCAGCTTGAAGTGGTACTTCTTCGCAAGGGCTTCAAAATACATCAGCGCGATAGAATCGGTCTTCGTCCTGCCCCAGCCGGAGGCCTGTATCGCCCCGTCCATTATAGAGAGAGACTTGTTCGGGATGATGATATCCCTGTCCACCATGAGCTGAGTGCCGAGTCCGCCGCATTTCGGGCAGGCGCCGCGCGGATTGTTGAATGAGAAGGAGCGGGGCGCAAGCTCCTCTATCGAGATGCCGCAGTCTTCGCAGGCGTAATTCTGGCTGAAGGTAAGCTCGCGTCCCTCGTCAACGAGGTCGACCTTCACCACCCCGCCCGCAAGGGCGAGGGCGGTCTCAAGGCTGTCCGTAAGCCTTTTTACGATCCCGTTTTTTATCACGAGGCGGTCGATGACGATCTCGATATCGTGCTTCTTGTTCTTATCGAGCTTTATCTCCTCGCCGAGGTCGTAGCTTATCCCGTCCACCCTTGCGCGGACGTAGCCGGACTTCTTCGCATCCTCCAAAAGCTTCGTGTGCTCGCCCTTCCTGCCCCTGACTATCGGGGCGAGGATCTGTATCCTGACGGCGTCGCCGAGCTCCATTATCTGATCCGCCATCTGATCCACCGTCTGCTGCCTTATCTCCTTGCCGCATTTCGGGCAGTGCGGTATGCCCACCCTTGCCCACAGAAGGCGCAGGTAGTCGTATATCTCCGTCACCGTTCCAACGGTGGAGCGCGGGTTCGCGTTCGTCGTCTTCTGATCTATCGAGATCGCGGGGCTCAGCCCCTCGATATAGTCCACGTCCGGCTTCTCCATCTGTCCGAGGAACATCCTTGCGTAGGAGGAGAGGCTTTCCACGTACCTTCTCTGCCCCTCCGCATATATCGTCTCAAAGGCGAGGGACGATTTTCCCGAGCCGGAGAGGCCGGTGAACACCGTGAGCTTGTCTCTCGGTATTTCAACGTCTATATTTTTAAGGTTGTTCTCCCGCGCTCCCTTTACGAATATCCTGTCGGCCACGGAAATTCCCTCCCTTTCGTGAATTTGGGAAAATATTATACCACGTTTTTATGACATCTTCAACCGAAAAAAGCAGTAAAAATCTGAGCCTCCCTTTCGGAAGGCTCATAATTTTCAGCTCTTTTTCTTCGTCATAAGTGCGGCAACCACCACTCCGGCGGCGGAGACCGCCGCGAGGACTATCCAAAGCCAGGTCAGCTTGTTGTCGCCCGTTTCGGGATTATAATCGAGCGGGGTGTCCGCGTCCTCGATCTCGGTGTCCTCAGGCTCCTCGGGCTCAGTCGGCTCCTCCGGCTCGCTCGGCTCCTCGGGCTCGGTGGGCTCTTCCGGCTCGGTGGGTTCCTCCGGCTCGGTGGGCTCTTCCGGCTCGGTCGGCTCCTCGGGCTCGGTGGGTTCCTCCGGCTCGGTCGGTTCCTCCGGCTCGGTCGGTTCCTCCGGCTCGGTCGGTTCCTCCGGCTCGGTCGGTTCCTCCGGCTCGGTCGGCTCTTCCGGCTCGGTCGGCTCCTCCTCGGGTACTGCAAGCCATATCGCGTCAAGCGTTATGCTCTCATAAACGGACTCGGTGAAATCGTAGCTCTTTCCGTTCAGCGTCCAGCCCATAAAGAGATATCCGGCTTTGCCCGTGGTCTCCTCAGCGGCGGTATCGCCGTAGGGGACGTGCTGCTCGGGAACGGGGCTTCCGCCGTTTGTGTTGAAGGTCACGACGGGCTCGACGAGTATGTGCTTTCTGAGCGTTCCGTCCGGAACGTAGAGAATGGCGGCACCCGGATCAACGTCGCGCTTTGCCTCGCTGCCGCTGCCCGCGGATCTTGAGGAGGTCGAAGCGGCTGCGGCGGTCGCCGTAAGCTCGCCGCCGTCGCGGCTCACCGTGATGATAAGCCTGCCCTTCTTTACCCACAGGTTCTCATTATCCTTCGGCTCGATGAGCTCGTAGCCCCCGCCTACTATGCCGGAGGCGGTGATGTTCCCGTCCTCGGGTATTCCGTCATTAAGCTCGGTATCGCGGGAAGCCTTCACGACGAAGTAGTCGGGCGTGGTATAGCCGCTGATCGTGACCGTTGTGACGGCGTCGCCGTCAGCGGTGTTGACGCTGCCGAAGAAGGTGCCGATCGCGCTGCGGCCGTAGAGCACCGGGGCGGCGACGCAGCCGGTCACGGTAACGTCGTCAGCTACGGAGATGTTGTGATTCGGCAAAAGCTCTCCCCAGAAGCCCGCGGCGTTCTCGCCGCCGACCTCGCAGTTGGAAACGCAGTTTTCAAAGGTGCCTCTGTAGCCGAAGCCCACGAAGCCGCCCGCCGTTCCGCTCACAGAGTAGACGGAGCCGTTTGCCCTGCAGTTTTTAACGATGAGTTTTGCGTCTATCAGGTTCTCGGGAGCAAGGCTCGAGTAGTCGCCCCCGGCAAGGCCGATAAATCCACCTGCAGTGGTCACGGAGTTGACGTCAAGATTGGAGGTACATCCGGATATTGTGGTCTCGCCCTCCCATTTAAATCCGGTATATCCCTCGTTCCAAAGGGAGCCGATGAAACCTCCGACGCCTCGGCTTGTGGCTTCGGCGGCGGAAAGCTCGATGGTTCCGGCAGCCGTCGATCTCTCGATCGTTACCTTCGCGGGATCGTATCCGTTCGCTGCTACCGTGCCGACGAAACCGCCTACGTAAAGCGCTCTGCCCGAAGCGCTTATATCGACTCCGCTCGCAGTGCAGTCGTGGAAGTTCGACAGAGTGACGTATCCGACGAAGCCTCCGATATTGTCAAAGTAGGCCGTTCCGCTCGTTCCCCTGATCTTGACCCCGCTCACCGAGCAGGAATCGGAGTAGTTTGAATAGTACGTATGCCCCACGAAGCCTGCGGCGCTGTGGAGCCTGCCGCCGCTCTCGATGCTGACGTTCGACGCGGTGCAGTTTTTAAAGTCGATGAAGTTCGAGACTCCGGCAAAGCCGCCCGCAACGTCTATATATCCCGCGGAGATGATATCTATATCGGTGGCCGTGCAGTTTTCAACGTTCGTAACGGAGTTTGCGGAAAACGTGGTCGAATTATACCAGGTATCACCGATAAAGCCGCCCGCTCCGTTGGTTTTGCCCTTGCTTTCTATTTTGATCCCGCTGACGGACGAGCCCTTGATCCCGGCTCCTGTCCTCAGGTAGCCGACGAGGCCGCCTACGTCTCTTATCGAAAGCGCGGTGGTCGAGGTCCCGGTAAACGCCGCGCCATGCTCGTTGTTTTCCGGCTTAACGGCGCAGCTCTCAATGAGGGCGCCGGAGTCGAAGCCCGTTATTCCGCCGACGGCGTAGAGCGTCACGGCGGTGAATACAGCGTCCGTAACGGTGCAGCCTTTGACCTCGCCTCGGGCAGAGCCGGAGAGGCCGCCGACCTGCTGCAGGCCGCCGTTTGCGTTTTCTATCGTTACCGAGCTTACGCTTGAGTTTTTGACAGCCGAGCCCGGATAAGCGTACCCGGAAAGGCCGCCCGCGTTAGTAAGAGTAAAGGAAGCCGCGGTCGAAATTTCGACGTTCTTTGCCTCGCAGGTCTCAACGCTTCCGTAGAGCTTTCCCGCGATCGCGCCGAAGTAGGACTTACTAAGGCTTGCCGTTACCCCGTCAAGCTTCAGATTCTTAATGACCGAGCCCGCAACGGTGGATTTGAAAAGTCCGGTTCCCTGGTCGTCATGCGTTTCAAAGGTTATATTTTTAATAGTGTGTCCCTGACCGTCGAAGGTTCCCGCGAAATCGAAGGCGCGCTCGTCCTCCTCCGCTCCCGTCCACTTTGCCCCCTCAAGGTCGAGGTCAGCCTCAAGCTTCACTGTCTTTCCCGCGTAGTCGGTCTTCGCTATCACCGTGCCGTCCAGCGTGACGTCGCCCCGGGTGAGCTTTGTAAACTCCTTCAGCTCATCAATCGAGCTTATGTACAGGGTATCCGCCTCGGGGTCATACCACGAGTAGGAGCCTCTCTCCTCTTCCGCAGGCTCCTCCGTCTCCTCGGCAAGCGCCGCGAAGGGAAAAGCTCCCGCGCAGAGAATAAAGGCAAGAATCAATGCTATAATGGATTTTGCGCTGTGTCTCATATCTTTCTCCTCTCAATCAAGGACCGATTATATCTTAGCAAATGAAATATACCACTTAAGCGTTAACTTATTTGTTACTTTTTTGTAAACTTTTCGATTTTTTCGCGCGAAAGTCCAATGCGAGACAAGGCTATTGCAAAATTCCGGCATAAATGGTATAATACATCTTAATTATAGTGAATAATTATGCTGACCGGAAAAAGCCGGGGCATACTATTACTATTCCTCGCACACGGCTTCATTTTAACCAAGGAAGGTGAGCCTTTGAACAAATACGTGATAAGGGGCGGCAAACCGTTAAAGGGGCAGATCGATATATCCGGCGCGAAAAACGCCGCCGTCGCTATGATCCCCGCCGCCATTCTCGTCGACGGCGTTTGCCGCATTGAGAACATCCCCCAGATATCGGACGCTGTTATACAGCTCAGCATACTGAAAAGCCTCGGCGCGGACGTCCGCGCCGTTACCGAGCACACGATGGATATCGACTGCACCGGGATAACGAGCGCGGTCGCCGACCTCGATCTTATGCAGAAGCTCCGCGCCTCATATTACCTCATCGGCGCCCTTTTGGGCAAATTCGGCGAGGCGACGGTGGCGATGCCGGGCGGCTGCAACTTCGGCGGCGTCCGTCCGATAGACCAGCATATCAAGGGCTTCACCGCCATGGGCGCCGAGGTCGAGGTTAAAAACGGCCTCGTTATAGCCAAGGCCGAGGGCGGAAAGCTGCGCGGCGCGAATATATATCTCGACGTAGTCTCCGTCGGAGCTACGATAAACCTTATGCTCGCCGCAGTCCTCGCACGAGGCAGAACGGTCATTGAAAATGCCGCCCGCGAGCCGCATATTGTCGACGTGGCGAACTTCTTAAACTCCATGGGCGCCGATATCCGCGGCGCGGGAACGAACGTTATAAAAATTCGCGGGGTGGAGCGCCTTTCCGGCGGCTTCTATTCCATCATACCCGACCAGATCGAGGCTGGCACCTATATGGCAGCCGTCGCCGGAACGGGCGGGGAGCTCCTTATTAAAAACGTGATACCGAAGCACCTTAACTGCATCTCCTCCAAGCTTGAGGAGATGGGGGTTGAGGTCATCGAGGGCGAGGACTGCGTTCTCGTCCGCCGCCGCGGCCCGCTTCGCCGCGCAAATCTGAAAACTCAGCCCTATCCCGGCTTCCCCACCGATATGCAGCCCCAGATGACGACCGTCCTCGCCCTTGCGCGGGGCACGAGCCACGTTACCGAGGGCGTGTGGGACAACAGGTATAAATACGTCGACGAGCTCGCCAAGATGGGCGCGGCCATCAGGGTGGACGGGCGCACCGCCATAGTGGACGGCGTCGATCACCTGACCGGGGCTCATATAAAGGCGTGGGACCTCCGCGCCGGAGCCGCCATGGTCATAGCCGGCCTCTGTGCCGACGGTGTTACGGAGATAGAGGGCATCGAATATATCGAGCGCGGGTATGAAAACCTCATTGAAAAGCTGACCGCCGTCGGGGCGGACATCAAATTCGTTGAGGAGACTGAGCCCGAAGACCGAGTTAAGAAAGCCGTATGATTTTTGCAGGGGAAAATTTGCCTTTTCCCCTGCTTTTTTGGATTGCTTATGCTGGAAATAACGATAATCGCCGTCGGCAAGATGAAGGAAAAATTCTATATCGACGCGGCCTCGGAGTATTTAAAGCGCCTCGGGGCTTACGCCCGTGTCGCCGTCACCGAGCTTCCGGAGGCAAGGCGGCCCGATTCCCCCTCTCCCGCGGAGACCTCCGCCGCCATGGAGCGGGAGGCTGACGCGATACTTGCCGCCGTTCCTAAGGGCGCGGCTCTCGTCGCGATGTGCGTTGAGGGGCGCGAGATGACGAGCGAGGAGTTCTCTGCCGAGCTCGAAAAGCTCGCCGCCGGCGGGGTATCTAAGCTCTGTTTCGTTATCGGCGGGTCGGACGGGCTTTCGCAGCGGGTCAAGGCGGCCTCTCGCATAAGGCTCAGTATGAGCCGGATGACCCTGCCGCACCACCTCGCCCGCGTTATGCTTCTTGAACAGCTTTACCGCGCGATGAATATATCGAGCGGCGGAAAATATCATAAATAGGGTGATTTTATGGACTGGCATATTGAAAGAGAACACGGCGTTATCGGCGACTGGCCGAACGGAGAGGACGGCGAGCCCGTCGCCCCGGCGTTTCTTACCCACGTCTCGGGCAACGCTCTCGATATCGGCATAACGCAGAGCATGCTCACCGCCTTCGGGATCCCGATGATCTTCCGCTACCCCAACGATGGGGAACTCGGCGCTGTGATCCTCGGCCACGCGGGCGGCGGAACGGACGTTTTTGTACCCGAGACGCTTCTTGAAGACGCGAAAAACATTATTAACACTGAAAATATAATCGAGGAGGAGATATAAAATGGACTTTATGAAGGAATATGAAAAATGGCTGACTTCGCCCTGCACTTCCGAGGAGGAGAAGGCCGAGCTTCGCGCCATTCGCGGCGACGCGAAGGAGATCGAGAGCCGCTTCCAGTCGCTTCTCTCCTTCGGCACCGCCGGACTTCGCGGAACGATGGGCGCAGGCACCTACAGGATGAACGTCCACGTTATCCGCCACGCCACCCAGGCCTTTGCCGAGGTCGTCGCCGCCGAGGGCGAGGAGGCAAAGAAGGCCGGAGTAGCTATCTGCTACGACTGCCGCAACAACGGCGACGTTTTCGCCCGCGAGGCGGCCTCCGTTATGGCGGCGAACGGCATTAACGTCCGCCTCTTCGACGATATGCGCCCGACGCCGGAGCTCTCCTTCGCCGTCCGCGAGTACCACTGCACGGCGGGCATCAACGTGACCGCAAGCCACAACCCGAAGGAGTATAACGGCTACAAGGTCTACTGGTCCGACGGAGCCCAGCTTCCCCCGAAGCACGCCGCCGAGGTCGCCGCGAAGATGGAGGAGCTTGATATCTTCACTGCCCCGAAGACGATGGACTTTGAGGAGGCGAAGAAGGCCGGCCTTATCACGATGATGGGCGCGGAGACCGACGAGCGCTTCCTCTCCGAGGTAATGGCGATGGTAAACGACTATGAGAGCGTCGCCAAGGCAGCCGATACCTTCAAGATGGTCTACACCCCCTTCCACGGCACCGGAAGGATACTTATCCCCGAGGCTCTTCACCGCCTCGGCGTAAAGCACCTATACTGCGAGCCGAAGCAGATGGTGAAGGACGGAAACTTCTCCACCGTCGTCTCCCCGAACCCGGAAAATCCCGAGGGCTTCTACCTCTCCGTTGACCTCGCGAACGAGGTGGGCGCGGACTTCATCCTCGGCTCCGACCCTGACGCAGACCGCGTGGGACTTATGATCCGCGATCACGACGGCAAGTTCATCCCCCTCACAGGAAACCAGACCGGCGTTCTCCTCTTCGACTACCTCATCGGCGCTCTCCGCCGCGCGGGAAAGATGCCCGAAAAGCCCGTCGGTATCAAGACGATAGTCACCACCTCGATGTTCAACGCAGTCGCGGAGAAAAACGGCATCGCCCATTACGACACCTTCACCGGCTTCAAGTTCATCGCCGAGAAGAAGAACGCCCTTGAGGGCAGCGGCGAAGGCAGCGTTATCTTCGCATACGAGGAGAGCTACGGGTATATGTTCGGCGATTACGTCCGCGACAAGGACGCCGTCACCGCCGCAGTTCTCATGGCCGAGATGGCAGCCTACTACCACCTTAACGGCATTAAGCTCATCGACGCTCTCGACGCCTGCTACGAGAAGTACGGCGCCTACGCCGAGAAGACGATAAACCTCGTTATGCCCGGCCTCGACGGTCAGAAGAAGATGAAGAAGCTTATGGTAGACCTCAGGGAGAACACCCCGAAGGCCATCGCCGGAGTCGCCGTCAAGACCCTGCGCGATTACCTGCCCGGCGCCGAGACCGACCTTGAGACCGGCGCGGTCACGAAGATGGAGCTCTCCGAGTCCAACGTTCTCTCCTTCATTCTTGCCGACGGAACGGTCATCCTCGTCCGTCCCTCCGGCACCGAGCCGAAGGTAAAGGTTTATATCCTCGCCCACGGCGAAAACCTTGAGGCCACCCGCGCCCAGGTCCCCGAATACGTCAAGTGGGCAAATTCTCTCGCCGAATAAGCTTTTTACACAATACGGCCGGACGGCTCCCCGCCGCCCGGCTTTTTGATTTATAAAAAAGGAGCGAGCCTATGCTTTGCAGTCTTTGCCCCCGAAAATGCAATATTGACCGCTCCGAACGTACCGGCTACTGCGGGTCGGGGGAGTTTCCCCGCGTCGCACGCGCAGCCCCGCATATGTGGGAGGAGCCGCCGATATCGGGCGAGCGAGGCAGCGGCGCCGTATTCTTCTCCGGCTGCTCTCTCCGCTGCGTCTACTGCCAGAATTACGATATCTCGGTCGGAAACTTCGGCAAGAACGTCACCCCCGCCGAGCTTCGCTCGATATATTTGCGCCTTATCGAAAAGGGCGTGCACAATATAAGCCTCATCACCGCCTCGCACTTTCTCGAGGGAGTGCTCGAAAGCCTTTCCGAGCCCCTTCCCGTCCCCGTCGTTTGGAACTCGGGAGGGTACGAGAGCGTCGAGAGCCTGAAGAGGCTCGAGGGCAGGGTGCAGATATACCTTCCCGATATGAAATACTCCCTCGCCCAGCCCGCTAAGCGCTATTCGAACGCCCCGGACTACCCCGAAACCGCGAAGGCCGCGATTTCGGAGATGTTCCGCCAGACCGGGCCCTACGAGCTTGACGATGACGGCATTATGAAAAAGGGCGTTATCATCCGCCACCTCGTCCTGCCGGGAAACCTCGAGAACACCTTCAGCGTTATCGACTGGGTCAGCGAGACCTTCTCCGAGGGCGACGTCCTTTTCAGCCTTATGAGCCAGTACACCCCCTTCGGCAGGGCTTCCGACTTCCCCGAGCTCTCCCGCCGCCTCACGGAGGAGGAGTACGGCGCCGCAGTCCGGTATATGGAGGAGCGCGGGATATCCGACGGGTTCTATCAGGAGCTCTCCAGCGCGAAGGAGGAGTACACCCCCGACTTCGACCTCACAGGTATTATTTAAACACCGTGTATTATTAATTCGACGCATATTGACAATGAATTAACGATATGCTACGATATCCTCACGAAAAGGGAGTAGTTCGCCGGGCAGTCCGGCGCGCGCAACCGTCAATACGGCCGCTTGGCCCGGGAGCGCGGGGAATACGATTTCTAACGAGACTTTTACCATTTCCATTTGATTTGGTAAGAGCCTCGTTTTTTTATTGTCGCTCTTGCCCGGAAGGGAGGCTTAAAAATGTTCTTCTTCAGATTTATGTTCATCGGTCTCTTCGCGAAATTCGTGGTCGGAGAGATTGAAAAATGGAGAAGCGGCGCTCTGAGCTGAGAAAGCCGCGAATAAAAAGTAATGCTTTTGAAAAAATAAGGAGGTAAAAAAATGTTTCTTCTCATTCTTGCAGCCATCGTTCTTATCGGCGGCCTTATCGCCGCGAAGGCAACAAAAAAGGGCTTCATCGGCGCCGTCGCCGTTGTGCTTTGTATCGTCTTCGTGCTTCTCGCAACGGTGCGCTCCGTGCCCGCGGGCCACACCGGGGTCGTGACGAGCTTCGGCAAGGTCGAAAACTACACCCTCGATTCCGGTGCTCATTTAGTTGAGCCCTGGAAGAAGGTAGTGCTGATGGACAACCGCGTTCAGAAGCAGTCGCTCGTTCTGCCCTGCTTCTCGAAGGACATACAGGAGGTCAATATCGTCTACACGGTAAACTACCAGATCTCCAAGTCCGACGCCATGACCCTGTATTCAACGGTCGGCGTCAATTACTACGACACCGTGATATCCCCGAACATCGCCGAGAGCGTCAAGGTAGCTACGGCGAGATACACGGCGGAGGACCTTGTCGGTATGCGCGACAGCCTCGCCCTCGAGGTCGAGACGATACTGCGCGAGAAGCTGCGCGGCTACAATATCGAGGTGGTCGGCACGAGCATTGAGAATATGGACTTCACGGACGTATTCACGAACGCGGTCGAGGCAAAGCAGGTCGCCCAGCAGAACAAGCTCCGCGCCCAGACCGAGGCAGAACAGAAGGTAATCGAGGCAAACGCCGCCGCCGAGATCAAGAAGGTCGAGGCTGACGCTAAGGCCTACGAGGTCCGCGCGAACGCCGACGCCGAGGCCTACGAGCTTTTAGCAAAGGCTGAGGCGGAGGCCGAGGCAAACGTCAAGATCGCCGAGAGCCTTACCGATCCCCTCATCGACTACACCTACGCGAACTCCTGGAACGGCGAACTGCCCCGCATCATCTCCGGCTCCGACGGGGCGGTAATAGTGAACGCGGGCGATCTTATCCGCGGCAAAGAATAATAATTGCAAAAAAGCGCAAAATACCTCCCGAGGGCGAAAGCTCTCGGGAGGTTTATTTATGAAGCAAATGACGAATAAGGACTACGCTGAATACGTAAAGAAGAAGTCGCCGGACTCCCCGCTCGCGCTCGATATGCTGAAGGCCTTTTTAGTGGGCGGCCTTATATGCTGCGCCGGTCAGGGGCTTATAGACGCCTTTATGTCCGCCGGGCTCGACCGCGAGGCGGCGGGCACCGCCGAGAGCATCTCCCTGATATTCCTCGGCGCTCTTCTCACCGGGATCGGGATATTTGACAAGATTGCGAAATTCGCGGGCGCGGGCACCCTCGTGCCGATAACGGGCTTCGCGAACTCGATAGTCTCCCCCGCTCTCGAATTTAAGTCCGAGGGCTATATCACGGGAACGGCGGTCAAGATGTTCACCGTGGCAGGCCCCGTAATAGTCTTCGGCGTAGTCGCCAGCGTACTCTACGGCGTGATGCTGGTTCTCGTAGGGGCATAATCATCCCGCGGTCTCGGTTTGAGGCCGCGGGTGATTTTATCTCTTGTAGTAGCTTCTTAAGTATTTTTTATACGGGGCGGGGTCGTCCGCGTCCTTAAGCGCCTCGGGCACGCGGAAGAAGTCGACGAGGCCGGAAAGGCCCTTGCCTATCCTTCCGTGGCGGATAAGGTCGGCGGAGGCGGCAAGGTCGTTTATAGCGAAGCGCATCTTCTTGCCGAGCTCGTAGTCTCTCGGCGTATAGCCGACTTTCTCGCCGGAGGCGGCCTTCGCGTACTTCTCGGTAAATGAGCTGCCCGCGAAAACGGTGAGCGGGAAGCTGCCCCAAACTCGGGGATTTACCTCAAGTATAGCGTCGCCCTTAAATTCGACCATCGCCATACCTATAAAGCCGAAGCTTTTTAGAAGCTTATGCGCCTTTTTTATCGCGAACTCGTCGTATTCCGTTACGCAGAGGGTCGAGGGGCCGCCCGAGGCGGGAAACTCCCTGAGTCTCCTGTGGCATATCGCCGAAAGGAGCTCTCCGTCCCTGCCGAGAAGCAGGCTTACGCCGCGGCCGTCGCCCTCGATCTTCTCCTGGACTATCGGCTCGGGGTCAAGTTCCTTCATCTTCGCGAGCTTTTCGGCAAAATCCTTCGCGTTTTTCGCGACGGCGTAGCGGTCGCCCGCCTTAAGCCCAAGCTTTTCGCCGCAGTGCGGCTTTATCACAACGGGGAATTTATCCGGCTCGCCCGTAAACTCACGGGGAACGCGGAAGCCGAACTCGATTGCCCTCTCGTGCACCTTTTCCTTGTCGTTCAGCTCGTCGAGCACGGACTTGTCCGCGATGAGGAAGCGGGCGACCTTCTCAAACCGCTCCTTATCCGCCGCGATGGCGTTCAGCGTCGCCGCGCCGACCGGGAAGATCACCGGCCTGTCGCAGCCCTTTATCACTTTAAGAAGCCTGTCGGGGTACTCCGCGTCGTTCACCGAACCCTCGATCCACACTCCGTCCGCGTATTTCGAGGAGAAGACGGGCGGCTCGGATGGGCTGTCGCCCCGGGTCTGGGTAACTATCACCTGATAGCCGGCTCTGCCGAGAGCGCGGACGGCGGCTATAGAGGCGCGGTACTTTCCGTCGGTAACAACTGCAATTCTCATAATTTGCTCACCCTCGTTAATTGTTCACCCTCGTATTTATAAGCCCTCATAACTTCGCGCCTTGTGAAGCCCTCAGCGCTGCCGAAGAGGCCGTCCGGCAGAGCAGTCACCGGGTCAGCTTCCTTCGTGCCTCTCGGGATATAGCCCCGCTCGGCGCAGTATTCCATGGCTCCGGCGTACTTTGACGCCTTGCCGTCCCTTTTCAGTATCGCCCTTCTGCCCTCGACGGCGGCTTTTTTCGGCGCTATAAGCATACTGAGCTCGCCCACCGTCATCACAGCGTCCGGACGGAGCCTGTTATCCGAATAGACCATGGCTCTCTCCTTTTGAAGCGCCGCGAATTTTTCAAAGTCGGGGTCATCCCTGCCCACGTCGGCAAATGGCGACTCCTCCATAAGTTCGGAGACAGTCACGACCTCGTAACCGTACTTTTTCAAAAGCTCGAGCTGGAGCCTGAGCCCGGAGGCGACGGGCGTGCGCTTTGCCATATTGTACCCGTCCTTCTGGAATATGATCTGACCGCAGAAGAAATCCGGGTCTCGCTCCAGCGCCTCGCGCACGGGTCTCACCATCTCCTCTACCTCGGCCTCGTATGCGGCCTTCGGGTCGGGATTCTTCGAGGGCAGCCAGCCCGCCCCGTCGAACGACGCAGCCATATACTGATAACCCATCTCGTCGTAAACGTCGTAGGACGTGAGCCCCTTCTCGATGGCGTCCACGTAATGCGGAGGCCTTCCCATAGTGAGCTCACAGCCGTACTTATCGCGCATAAGCCCGTGGAGCCTCTTCAAATCCGCAACGGCCTTGTCAAAGGAGCCGAGATAGACCCTTTTCCCGTAGACGAAGGGCTTTTTGCCGAAGATGATATGGCGGTAGCCGTGGTTCGTTATCTGATGGCCGCCCGAGAGGATGCGGCGGATGAGCCTTTCGTTATGTACGGCCCCGCCCTTCTCGTCCCTCCCAAGGTCGGGATAGTGGTCGTAGGCCACGCCGCCCCACGCGGGCGAGCCGAGGCTTCCCGCCTCGTCCGGGTAATTTTCCGAGGTATCGCCGATAACGTCGAACGTCCCCTTCGCGCCGAACTCCTCAAGAGTGTCCAGTATCACGTCGGTAAGAGATCTTCCGCCGAAGAGGTCCGGCGAGGCGGGCATATCCACAGGCCCGTCGTCAAACGTCATGGCTACGATGCGGCGCGAGGTCTTCACCCGCTCTAAACGCCTCGTATATGAGATATGGTGCTCCTCGAC
>ONGN01000065.1 GCA_900317385.1 uncultured Eubacteriales bacterium | reverse complement strand
TATATATCGTAGGGAGCGATGCCTACATCGCTCCGCCGATTTTGCAATCAGTCGAGGAATTCGGCGGAGGCATGTGGGCATGCCTCCCTACTGCGCCGCTCGGGTTATTATCGCCTCTTAACCGCTTCGTTGTAGAGAACGCTCTTTCCAATGCCGCAGCGGGCTGAGATCTCCTTGGCGGCGAGCTTTAAGGGAACGCCCTTTTCACATTCCGCGAGGACGAGATTTACCGCCTCGTCGAGGCTTATCTCCGGGGCGCCGTCCTCCTTTGCACCCTCTACAACGAGAACGAATTCGCCCCGTGGCTCGGCATCGGCGTATAGAAGCGCGGCCTTACCGAGAGTTACGCGTATTACCTCCTCGTGTATCTTCGTAAGCTCGCGGACGAGGGATATCCGCCTGTCGGCGCCGAAGGCCTCGGATAGGTCGGAGAGAGTCTTTTTCAGCTTGTGCGGCGCCTCGTAGAATATCATCGTGCGCTTTTCGCCTGATAGTGAGGAAAGACGGGCACGGCGCTCCTTGTTATCGACCGGGAGAAAGCCCTCGAAGGTGAAGCGCCCCGTCGGAAGTCCCGATACGGCGAGGGCCGAGGGGGCGGCGCAGGGGCCGGGGATAACGCTGACCGTCACTCCGTTTTCAGCGCAGAGCTTTACTATGTCCTCGCCGGGGTCCGATATCGCGGGCATACCGGCGTCGGTCACAAGGGCGCAGCTCTCGCCGGAGAGAAGCCTTTCCAAAAGGCGCTGACCGCTCTCTGACTTGTTATGCTCGTAATAGCTGACGAGGGGCTTTTTTATCCCGAAATGATTGAGAAGCTTGAGGCTCACGCGCGTGTCCTCAGCCGCGATAAAGTCCGCGGAGGCGAGGGTCTCGACTGCTCTCGGCGACAGGTCGCCGAGGTTTCCAATCGGTGTTCCCACAAGGTAAAGAGTTCCTGACATTATTTTGTCTCCCTTATGATATATCTTCTTCGTCTCCTCCGTGTCCGTTCCGTCCGGATTACGGAGAATGAGAGCCGGCTCAACGATTACCCCCGGCTTGCCGAGCTTTGCCGCCTCGATTAGAACGAGGGAGGGGGCCGCGTCAGCTCTCGCCTGGACGAGACGCAGTCTTTTAGGCTCGAGCCTCGCCTCGGACAGGCGGCAGACGAGCTCCGCCATGCGTGAGGCGGGATAGACGATATAAAAGCGCCCGTTCTGCCCCAAAAGGGCGGCAGAGACGGCGCAGAGCTCCGAAAGGGAGCAGTTCACCTCAACCCTGCGCAGATCTCGGGCAGAATCCGGGCTCCGCCCGCCCGAGAGCGGGAAGTAGGGCGGATTCGTTATTATAAAATCGAAGCGGCCGACTTTCGACTCTTTAAGCCCGCGCATATCCTCCGCCCAAACGGATGCCCGCGAGCTAAACCCGTTCAGCTCTAAATTTTCCCGGCTGAGCTCGGCTGCGCCGGGGTCTATCTCACAGAGCGCCATTTTAAGAGACGGAAGCCGGTGCATCAGAATTACGGAGAGAACCCCGCTCCCGCTGCCGAGATCGAGGCCGAGGGCAGAGCCGGAGGGACGCGCGAAATCCGCCAGCAGCACGCTGTCGGTAGAGAGGGGCTGAGCCGCCCGCGATTCAAAAAGTTCAGGCCCGCCCGGCCATAGCTCGATACTGTTCACGCCCACACCTCCATCCGTCTTTCTTATATTATACCAAATTGCCGCCTTATCGCAACCAAAAAATATCCCCGCCATCCGGCGGGGATATTTTTTATTTTGATTTGATTACGCCTCGGAGATGGCTCCTACGGGGCAGGCCTCTTCGCAAGCGCCGCAATCGACGCAGAGATCGGGATCTACCATGTAGTGCTCATCGCCCATGTCTATGGCGCTTACGGGGCAGGTGGCCGCGCAGGAGCCGCAGCTGAGGCAATCGTCACTGATAATTCTCGGCATAATTATGTACCTCCTATTGAAATAATTGTGTCAAGTTCCCTCTTCACAAGGTCATTGTAACACCCAGAACACAAAAATCAAGACTTTTTGCAAAAAATTAATAATCTCTAACTCAAATTCGCCCCTTTCGGTCTGCTTGCAGCCCTGATTTAAAAATATAACTACAAAAAATCACGAAATAATTAGATACAGTGAGAAAACGCGAGAAATCTAAAGCTAATTCGGGATTAGTTCTCACCAAAGGTCAAAGAAGGTCAAAATCAAACCTTGAATAAAATTAGCGCTCGCGGTATTATAGTGCCAGAAGGTCAAAGAAAGTCAAAGTCAAACAGAAGCGCGAAGGAGATGGGGTAATGGGCATAAGCGATACGATAGCGGAATTTATAAACGAGCTTTTGAGAGACGAGAGCTCGACCGAGGTACAGAGAGCGGAGCTCGCTTCGAGATTCAACTGCGTACCGAGCCAGATAAACTACGTTATATCCACGAGGTTTTCTCCCGAGAGGGGCTATATAGTTGAATCGAGGAGAGGCGGCGGCGGATATATCAGGATAATCAGAGTGATGCCGGAGCCGGGCGACGTTCTGATGCACACGGTAAACGCCGTGGGCAGTGAGACGGACGTTAGGACGGCGGCAGCCCTTGTATCCAACGCGGTGAGCGCGGGAGCTATCCCGGAGGGGGCGGCGAGGCTCATCCTTGCGGCCGTCAGCGACGCGGCTTTGAGACCCGTGCGTCCCGAGGAGAGGGACGCGGCAAGAGCTTCGATACTGAAGCAGATGCTTTTAAGGATTAAAAATCAATAAAAAAGGAGAGAATTAAAATGAAGTGCACGAATTGCGGAATGAATAACGCGAGCTATCATTACAGATACAATATCAACGGCAAGGTGACCGAGGCTCATCTCTGCCCGGACTGTGCGGCAAAGATGGAGGGAAAGATAGACGGCTTTGACTTTAACGAGGCCTTTGACAGCTTTGACAGAATTTTTGACGATATGTGGTCCGGCTTCTTCACAAGGCCGCTCTTCGGCTCCTTCGGCTTTGGCGTTCCGGCGCTTATGACCGCGCCGGCGAGGGAGAAGAAGGAGACGGCCGAGGCGAAGACCGAGGAGAAGAAAACCGAAGGGCTCGACCCGGAGCTTTCAAAGCGCCGCGAGATAAACGCCCTGCGCGAGGAGCTTAACACCGCCGTGAAGGAAGAGAATTTTGAAAAGGCGATCGAGCTTCGGGATAAGCTCAGGAAGCTTGAAAAGTAATAAAAATCCGGAATTTTAAGAGAAGAGGGTGAGATAATTATGAGGTTTGAGGATAGATTTACCGAAAGAGCGAAGAACGTATTCGCGCTTGCGCACGAGGCCGCGGCGACTATGGGCCACGGCTACGTCGGCTCAGAGCATATCCTCATCGGAATACTGAGAGATAACGGCGGAGCGGCCGCCAAGGCGCTGAGGCAAAACGGGATAGACGCGGCGCTAGTAAGCGACGCTATAGAGAAATACGTAGGCAGAGGGGAGAGCGGCTCCACGACCGTTCAGGGGCTCACACCCCGCGCAAAGCGGATAATAGAGCTCGCCTCCGCCGAGGCGGAGCGCCTCGGTCACGGCTTCGTCGGCACGGAGCACCTGCTTATGGGCATACTCAGAGAGAGGGACAGCGTAGCCTCAAGGCTCATAGCCTCCCTCGGCGCGGACGCAAACAAGCTCTACACCGATATGATGAAGCTCTTCCCCGCGGAAAACGAAAAGAGAGCCCAGCCCGTAAGAACGGCGGGCGGGGAGGAGACCAAGTCGCTTGACCAGTACAGCCGCGATCTCACGAAGCTTGCCCGCGAGGGAAAGCTCGACCCCGTTATCGGCAGGGAGGACGAGGTGCAGAGGGTCATTCAGATACTCTCGCGCCGGACGAAGAACAACCCCGTGCTCATAGGCGAGCCGGGCGTCGGCAAGACGGCTATAGCCGAGGGCCTTGCACAGCGGATAGTCGCGGGCGACGTGCCCGAGGATCTGAGGAATAAGAGGGTAGTTTCCCTCGACCTCACCGGAATGGTCGCCGGAACTAAATACCGCGGCGACTTCGAGGAGCGCATCAAAAACGCTATGGACGAGGTCAAAAAGGCGGGCGACGTGATACTCTTCATCGACGAGCTGCATACGATTATCGGAGCGGGAGCCGCCGAGGGCGCGATAGACGCCTCGAATATCTTAAAGCCCGCGCTCTCGAGGGGCGAGATACAGGTAATCGGCGCGACTACGATAAACGAGTACCGCAAGCATATAGAAAAGGACGCCGCTCTCGAGCGCCGCTTCCAGCCCGTTCAGGTGGACGAGCCGACTCAGGCTGAGAGCGTAGAAATCCTGAAGGGCCTCCGGGATAAGTACGAGGCGCATCACAACCTCGTTATATCTGACGAGGCTATCGACGCCGCCGTCAAGCTCTCGGCGAGGTATATAAACGACCGTTTCCTCCCCGACAAGGCGATAGACCTTATCGACGAGGCGGCGAGCCGGGTGCGTATGGACGAGAACAAGCTGCCTGAGGATATGAAGACTCTCGACGCCGAGGCAGCAGCCCTTGCACGCGAGAAGGAATCGGCTGTCCAGAATCAGGACTTCGAGAGGGCTGCCGAGCTTCGGGATAAGGAGAAAGAGAAGAGACAGGAGCTTGAAAACCTCAAGACCGAGTGGTCGAAGGACAGGAAGGGCAGCGGCAAGCAGGTCACGGCTGAGGACGTAGCAGCCGTCGTTGCCGGATGGACGGGCATCCCCGTCACCACCCTGTCCGAGGATGAGTCGAAGCGCCTTCTCAGGATGGAGGAGATACTGCATAACAGAGTAGTGGGTCAGAACGAGGCCGTCACCGCCGTTGCCAAGGCTATACGCCGCGGCAGGGTGGGGCTTAAGGATCCGAAGCGGCCGATAGGCTCCTTCCTCTTCCTCGGCCCGACCGGAGTTGGCAAGACCGAGCTCTGCCGGGCTCTCGCCGAGGCTATGTTCGGCGATGAGAACGCGATGATCCGCATAGATATGTCGGAGTATATGGAGAAGCACACCGTTTCCAAGCTCATCGGCTCGCCTCCGGGCTACGTCGGCTTCGATGAGGGCGGGCAGCTCACCGAGAAGGTGCGCCGCCACCCGTACAGCGTGGTCCTCTTCGACGAGATCGAGAAGGCGCACGAGGACGTTTTCAATATCATGCTCCAGATAATGGAGGACGGCAGGCTCACCGACTCCCAGGGCCGTAGGGTCGATTTCAAGAATACGGTCATCGTTATGACCTCGAACGTCGGCGCGAGGAATATAACCGAAAAGGCCGCACCTCTCGGCTTCTCAGCCGGTGAAAGAGCGGACAAGGCGACAGACGAGCGGATCCGCGAGGCCGTTATGGGCGACCTGCGCCGCACCTTCAAGCCCGAGTTTTTGAACCGTATCGACGAGACCATCGTATTCCACCAGCTTACGAAGGACGAGATCCGCGAGATCGCGGGCAAGATGCTGAACACCGTAGCAGAAAGGATGCGCGGCCTCGGCATCGAGCTCTCCGCGACTGACGCCGCCATAGATAAGCTCGCGGACGCGGGCTTCGATCCGGTCTACGGGGCGAGACCTCTCCGCCGCGCCATACAATCGAAGGTGGAGGACACCGTCGCCGAGGAGATGCTCGAGGGCAGGATAACCTCGGGTTCAAAGGTGACGATAGACCTTGACGGAGATAAGATAGTGGCGAAAACCGAATAAAAATAAGCCCCCGAGCAATCCGCTCGGAGGCGATTTTCGTTTTTACATTCCGCCGCCTTGGGCGACCTGGCCGAAGCCGCTTTCATCGTCCTTCAGTCCGTCGCGGCGGAGCATATTTTCCAAAACGTCGATATCGGAGCTTATGTCCATAGCCTCGGTCTCATAGAGCTTGTCGAGCTGCTTCTTGAAACCGTCCACGAGCATATCGAGGATGCGCTCGATATCGGCCTTTGCGCCCGCGACGTTCTCGCCGCCCGCTCCCGCCTGATCGAAATCTGCGTAGGAGTGGAGGAGCTTGAGTGCGGTGGGGAGGTAGTAGCTCATAAAGCTCTTGATCTGCGGAAGCTTTTCCGGCTTTTCCTGCACGGCCTTGAAGATCCTCGCCGTGTAGTCCTCCATCTCGTCTATCTTCGCGGAGATGACCTCGTCGGGTATTTCGTCGTTCACCTGGCGGATCTCGCGGAGTATTTTTTTGTATCTGTCCTCATCGTCGACGGGGACCTCCGGCTCGGCCGCCTTCTCGGGAGCGGCGCCGGATTTGAGTATCAAAAGCCCGTGACCCTGGTCGACGTAGGCCTCGCTGCCGAAGAGCCCCTTTTCTATCATGATCTCAAGATCGCGGCGCACGGTCTTCTCATTAACGCCGCAGGTTCTGCTGAGCTCGCGCACCTCAACGAAGTCTCTGCCGCCGATAACTGTCAGGTAGTTTGCAGCCCTCTTCGCCCTGCGCTTCATGCTTATGCGGGAAATGAGAGTAGTGCCGCCGCCGATGAGGAAGAAAGAGGAGAAAGCGGTTATTGCCCAGTTGATCGCCGGAAGAGTTGCGAGAACGGCGAGTCCGAAAAACGCACCGAAAATAAACAGGGTGATCGATATGCCGAGAAGCACGCCCGGAGCCGCGCCGAAAAGGCGATACAGTATATTGGGCTTTCTCGCGGGCTGAGCGTTCGCCTCATGAGCCTGAGTCTGATCGGAGGGCGCTGCGGAGCCCTGCCTGCCCGAGGAATAGCGGGTCGGGGTCTTGGACTGGCCGGAATAGGTCGCGCTGTAGGTCGAAGAGTAGCCGGTCGAATTATCGGACGAGCGGTAAACCCGCGTGTCCGCGCCCGCGCCGGGGGCGGCGGAGCCGAGCACGAGAGTCCTGTCGACGTAGTTTATATACGCGTCCTTGCCGAACTCGCCTGCGGCGACCATCTTCTGCACCTCGCGAAGGCAGCTCTCGTAAGAGACGCCGACGGCGGACGCCATATGGTCGATGCTGAGGGCGGAGGAGCCCCGGCTCATCAGCTTATATTTTTGAAATCTGGTCGTTTCCGCTCCCACAGTGCTCGATCCTTTAAAGCTTCTTATCAGTCCGTCGAATAACCCGAGTTTATACAATAGCATCCCGAGGCCGACAGGCCACCAGAATATGAAGCCGAGGACTATCAGGAATACGGATGGCCCGTGTTCTTTTGAGTTGTTGTTCATATTATCGCACCGCTTTTTTTGGTTTATTTTTCTACCGTAAGGTTTATGATGCCGTTTTCCTCGAATTCCGCTATATATTCTTCCATCCTGCCCGTCAGCTCATCGTAATTCTGGCTCGTTACGGGCTCGTAACCCATATCGCGCCGCGCGAGCTCTTCGGCGAGGATATCAAAGAATACCGCGTCCTCGTAATCCATTATCGCCTCGTGTATGCCGCCCTCCTGAAATGCCTGGGAGGGGTAGTAGCCCGCCTCGTCCCTGTCCGCGAGGGCGTCCGCCCCGTTATCGCGGCAGTGGGAGAAGATGAGGCTCTCGACTTTGTCGTAATCCTCGAGCCTGTCACCCTCGCGGGTGGAGTTCAGGACCCAGATAAGTCTATCCTGACCGTTTTTCTCACCGTCCTTATAACAATGCACGATACAGTATATCATATCCGGGCGAGAATTTCCACATTTTCTACTTGTTTTATTTTAAATAATCTATTAATATAATAACATTCAAGAAAGGCTTCCCCTTGAGGGGAAGCTGTCAGCGAAGCTGACTGATGAGGTGGCCGATGAGCTTACACCTCATCCGTCTCGGCTTACGCCGAGCCACCTTCCCCTCAAGGGGAAGGCAAAAGGCAGACTGTTCGTTCACTTGGCGGGCTTACAGCCGTAAAGATGCTTAGCCGCGTCCTGCCGGGAGAGGATATAATCTACTTTGGCGATACCGGGCGCGTGCCTTACGGCGGACGCAGCCGAGAGACGATAATGAAATACGCTGGTGAGGACATCGCTTTTCTCCGTTCATTCGATATCAAGGCCGTCCTCGCCGCCTGCGGCACCGTCTCGACGAACGGGCTCGAGACCGTTGCCGAGAGCTCCGACGTGCCCGTTTGGGGCGTGGTCGGCGCCGCCGCGAGAGCCGCCGTGAAGGCGACGAAAAACGGCAGGATAGGAATCATAGGCACAAAGGCGTCCATACGCTCGGGGGCCTACGACAGGGCGATACAGGAGCTTTTGCCCGGCGCGTTTATCGAGAAAAAAGCCTGCCCGCTTTTCGTGCCCCTCGTTGAGGCGGGAAAGACGGACAGGTTAGACCCGGTCCTCCGCCTCGTTGCGGAGGAGTACCTTCTTCCGATGAAGAGAACGGGGATCGACACGCTGATCCTCGGCTGCACTCACTATCCGATAATCGCCGCCGCGATAGGCGACGTTCTCGGCCCGGGAGTCGAGCTCATAGATACGGGAGCGGCCTCGGCCGCGGAGATAGCCGCCTACCTTACTGAAAACGGCCTCGTAAACGACGAGGGCGGTATGAGAAGATATTTCGTAAGCGACAGCCCGGAGAGCTTTTCCGAGGCCGCACGCCTCTTCCTCGGCGGCGACCTGATGGGCGAGGTAACCAAGGTGAGCCTTGAGGAAATGGTAAAACGCGGAGGAGAAGGAAGACTTTGACAGACGTTGTGATTTCGATAAAGGGGCTTTTAGGCACGGGGGAGGACGGGGACGATATCGAGCTTCTCACCTCCGGCGTGTATTCTTACAGCCCGGAGAGAACGCTCATCTCCTACTGGGAGTCCGAGCTCACGGGTATGGAGGGGACTAAGACCTCGTTTGAAATATTGCCCGGCGTCGTTACGCTGACGAGAGAGGGCACCGTCGCCATGCAGATGGTGTATGAGGAGGGGCGCAAGAACTATTTCGCCTACAACACGCCTTACGGCTCAGCCACGATAGGGCTCGAGACTCTGGGGATAACATCTTCCCTCGGAGAGGACGGCGGGAAGCTCGAGATTAATTATATCCTTAACTTTATGGAGTCCGCCGCCGTGCGTACAGCCGTTAAGATAGAGATAAGAAAGGTATAAGAGGAGACTACTTATGACGAATATGATTGAGGCCGCGAAATCTGAGGTTGCGGCTCTTGTTGAAAAGGCCTATTTAAAGGCCGCCGGGAATGGCGAGCTCCCCGCCGGCGTAGAGCTCAAGGGCATCGTTGAGATACCGAAGGACACCTCGAACGGGGACTACGCGGCGAGCACGGCTATGGCCGCGGCGAGGGATATGCGCCTTGCGCCGAGAAAGATAGCGGAGACTCTTGTCGCGAATCTTGAGCTTGAGGGGAGCTACTTCGCCTCGGCTGAGGTCGCGGGACCCGGCTTTATAAACTTCCGCCTCGGAGATAAGTGGTACGGAGACGTTATCGGCGGCATAGAGGCCGACGGGAAGGATTACGGACGGGGCGACAGCCTTTCGGGGCAGAAGATAATGGTCGAATTCGTATCCGCTAACCCCACCGGACCCATGCATATGGGGAACGCCAGAGGCGGAGTCCTCGGCGACGCCCTCGCCGAGATACTGAGCCGCGAGGGAGCGGAGGTCAGCCGCGAGTTCTACGTTAACGACGCGGGAAATCAGATAGAGAAGTTCTCTAAGAGCATCGACGCGAGGTATGCTCAGCTCCTCCTCGGGGAGGACGCCGTCGAGTTCCCGGAGGACGGGTACCAGGGCGCGGATATAAAAGACTTAGCGGAGCTTTTCCGCGAAGAAAACGGCGATGGCTTCCTTGAAAAGAGCGAGGAGGAGCGCCACGCCGCCATGGCCGCCTTCGGCCTACAGCACAACCTTCCGAAGATGAAAGAGGACCTCAGCCGCTACGGCATCGAGTACGACAAGTGGTTTCTCGAATCGAGCCTTCACGAGTCGGGCTTCGTTGAGGACACGGTCAAAAAGCTCGGCGAGCTCGGCTATACCTACGAGAAGGACGGGGCCGTATGGCTCGCCACCTCGAGGATAATCAGGGAAAAGCTCATCGCCGGAGGCAAGAAGCCCGAGGACGCTGAGAAGCTCGACCTCAAGGACGACGTTCTCCGCCGTGCGAACGGCTTCTATACCTATTTTGCCGCCGATATCGCCTATCACCGCAACAAGCTCGAGGTGAGGGGCTTTGACAAGGCGATCGACGCCTGGGGCGCCGACCACCACGGGCATATCGCCCGCCTTAAGGCCGCCCTCGACGCCCTCGGGCTCGATGGCGAGCACAGGCTCGATATCGTGCTCTATCAGCTCGTAAACCTTTTACGCGACGGACAGGCAGTCAGGATGTCGAAGCGCACCGGAAAGGCGATCTCGCTCACGGATCTTCTGGACGAGATACCGCTCGACGCCGCCCGCTGGTTTTTCAGCGCGAAGCCGGATACGCATCTCGACTTCGACCTCGGCCTCGCCGTCCGCCAGGACAGCGAAAACCCGGTGTATTACGTGCAGTACGCCCACGCCCGTATAGTGAGCCTCGTAAACCAGCTCCGCGAGGACGGCTTTGAGGTAAAGAGAGCCTCCGAGGTGGACATTTCGCTTCTGAAGGACGAGAGCGAGATAGAGCTTATAAAGGCGCTCAGCCTCCTGCCCGACGAGATAAGGCTCGCCGCGAGGGACTACGACCCGAGCCGCATAAACAGATACGTTACCGACCTTGCCGCCCGCTTCCACAGGTTCTATAACTCCTGCCGCATCAGGGGCGCTGAGGAGAAGCTTCTCGAGGCGAGGCTCAAGCTCGCGGACACGGTGAGAGCCGTGATCGAGATCGCCCTGAGCATAGTCGGCGTGTCCGCTCCGGATAAGATGTAAAATACTTCAAATGAGATCCGCTGCGCTGGGCTCTCATTTGAGTTTGCAGTCCGCTGCAGCGCACGGCTGCGCCGCACGTTTGCGGCCTGAAAAGTATTTTTGGCGAGGTACACGCCCCCGCCAAAAATGATT
>ONGN01000060.1 GCA_900317385.1 uncultured Eubacteriales bacterium | reverse complement strand
CTCCGAGGATCTCGGCGGAGGTCTTGTCGATCACGAAGACGTAGGTACCGTAGATCGCGAGCATGGTATTGCTGCCGAGGCTCGGAGCGGCGCAGAGGTCCATAAAGCCGTATTTGGAGGCTCCGACCTGAGTGAGCTCCCAGGTCCTCTCGTTAACGGTGTAGAGAACGCTGGACCAATCGCTCGTATCAAAGCTTGCTGCATAGAGAACGTCATTGCTGTCGTAAGCCGCGGCGGAGATCGCGAGCTTGGCGCTCGACGCATTCAGCTTCTCATACTCGGGCAGAGCGCCGACGTCGTACTTCGCGAACCATACGTCGCCATCCTCATCCCAAACGACGCCATTGAGGTTCTTGTGGAGGAATACGATGCTTACCGTGCAGGTGGCGGACTTGGTGGGATCCGCAACGGAGGTGGCGGTTATAGTCGCTGTCTCGCCATCCTTGGCGGAGACGTTCTTGACGAGACCGGTCGCGTCAACGGTGACGCCGGAGTTGGAGGAGGTCCAGGTAACGCTCTCGTCGATGCCCCAGGGGGCGACCTCGGCGGTGAGCTGTACTTCGCCGTAGTTGATGATGGCGGCCTCAATCTCGCTTAAGGTGACGGAGATTTCGTCGTCCTGTTCTTCCTCCCAGTTGAGGTTGAGCTTGTAGGTGGTCATATTTCCGGCATAGTCGTACGCCTGGATGAAGAAGTGGGCGCTCTCGCTGTCGACCTCGAAGTCGAAGGCGCTCTCAGCGCCGAGCTCGGCGTCGGCGTCGGAGCCGGTGCGGGCGAAGAAGCCTTCTTCATCGCCGTTGTAATAAGCCTCGTCGCAAATGACGACGGCGGCAACGTAACGGTTGTCGGAAACGGGGATGCTCAGACCCGCAAGGGCGTCGGAGTCGGTGCCGTACACGGGGGCGATCTCCTCGCCGTTGATCACGGGCGCGGTATTATCGACGATCGCTACGTTTGCGACCATATAGCACGCAGCGCTGGCGGCGGCTTCAGCGATGGCGTCCCAATCGACGGCGCCGCCCTCAACGTAATACTCGGGTGCGATGGCAAACGTCAGAACGAGCTGATCATCCTCGGCAAAGTTCGCGAGGCTGTAGTTGATGGTCTTTGCGGTGGACCTGTTCTGCCAGGATCCGCCGTTCACGTAATAGTACGCGCCATAGCCCGAGCCGAGCTGCGCGTCGACCTTCGTGGTGCCGTTCTGCGCGATGGTCAGGCGGCTCTGGCCGTAGTTTCTGATCGCGGTGTACTGAACGGAGCTGATGACGGAAGCAGAGCTTACGGAGTCGCGCTCCGGCATATAATCATCGTCCTCGACGAAGGGGTTTCCGGCAACCGTGACCTCGTCGCCGCCCGGAAGCTTGGCGTAGAAGTCGTTGCCGTATCCGATTGAAGTGTATCTCTGGCCTACTTGGATATAATACGGGTTATTATCTAGTTCAAGCATTCTGGGCTCCATCCAGCTTCCGTAGTAGCCGAGAACGGGGATGGAGTGGACCTCCGTCGCCTCTATTCCCTCTTCCTGCTCGGAAGCGGTGGGCTGTGCGGTAGCGTATACGTAACCCTCGACGAAGCTGCCGTTATAATCAAAGGTGTCGATGATCCAGAAGGAGACCTCAACTTCCTTCTTGCCACCGGCGGGAACGGTAAGATCGGCGCCGCCAACATAGGAGAGAACAACGTACGCGTCGTGAGTGGTGATCTTTCCGTCCTCATCAACGTCGGCAGAATCCGCGTGATTCGGAATATCGGTTCCTTTTACGACGTAGTCAAGGATCACCTGCGCGTCAAGAGCGTTGATCTCGTCATCGCCGTTGAAGTCCCAAAGGAAGTCAGTGTATGCGTCCTGAGAGAAAACTTCGCCGTCGATCTTATATTCTATTTCGACAGGGATAATCACAGTGTCTTCAAGAACGAATCGGCCTCCATATACGTACTGAGTGAAGAAGTCTGCGCTGAGGTCATAGGTAACGTCCTCATTGGAGAAGTTGTTGATGGTGAACTTGAAGGAATAGGTTCCGTTGCGGTCGGGATCGTCGCCGAGCTCGACCTTAACCTTGCCGTCGGCGGCGGAGGCGGTGGCGTCAGCGTCCATCTCGATATAGGAACGGGCGGTTACGGCGCGGTCGACTCTGGCAAGGCCGGAGCCCTGCTTCATGACGGAGTAATAGTTGTCTTCCGAGTCAAAGAGAGGCTCAGCGGTGGACATAAGCAGGCTCTGAACGAGGAAGCGCTCAGACTTGCCGGTCTTAGAGGTGAGGTTGTTCTCACGGACGTACTGAGCCACGAGAGCCGCAAGCCCGGTGACCTGGGGAGCGGCCATAGAGGTTCCGCTCATGATCTCGTAACCCTTGCCGCCCGCCTCGGCGCCGTTTACGGAGTAGATGCTGCCGCCGGGCGCGGTTATCTCGGGCTTAAGGGTAAGGTTTCCGGGAACGCCCCAGCTCGAGAAGTCGGACATGGTGTAGTAGCCGGGATCGGTGACGATGGCGCTGACGCCATCACAAACGGTGATCTTGCCGGTATAATAGGTTACCTCATAGGCTTCATCACCCTCACCGATGGTAAGAGTGCCGGACTCGCCTTCTTTAAGAAGGGCGGCGTCAGCCTGGGTGATGGTTATCGCGGGGATAGTATACTCATAACCCGTAAGATCCATATGAATGATGCCGTCTTGGTTGTTCGCTACGATAACGGCGGCTGCGCCGTTAGCTGCGGCGGCGTTGGCTTTAACGTAGAAGGAGATGTCACCGCGGTTGCAGACGGCGATCTTGCCGGAAACGAGTCCGGCCGCGGCAGCGGCGGCAAATTCATTTTTGGTTCCGGCGCTGTCTATGTAGATGAAGTCGTGCTCGCCGGCAATCGTGGCAATGAGCTCGTTGCCGTAGCCGTCGCTCTCATAATACGCGAACTTGGTGCCGCTTGCCTCGAGCGTAGGCCCGGTTTGGCCGATGTTATCGACGGAGGCTACGGTGAAGGCGTTGGCATAGGATCCGGGAGATCCGCCGGTGTAGAAGTTACCGTCACCGGCATAGGGAACTTCGTAATAGGTGGAATCCGCCCAGCTTCCGCTGTTGCCCATGGAGATGGTAACGGTGGTATCGCAGGTGGCGAGATTGTCCATTATCTCCTGATAGGCGGGGGTGCTGCTCGTAGCAAAGCCGGGAGCGCCGGAGCCGAGGGAGAGGTTAACGGAGTCGGCGCCGAGAACGATGGCGTCCTCGATGGCGACCATATAGTCGGAATCGTAGGCTCCGCCGCCCTTGCCGAAGACCTTCATGATGAGGAGCTGGGCATCGGGGGCTACGCCCTGGGTGAGGACGTTTTCAACGGCGGACACGTATTTGCCGCTTACCTTAACGTAACGGTTGGCGGCGGCGATGCCGGCAACGTGAGAGCCGTGCTCGCCTGCGGAATCGTTATCGTGGGTAATGTCGAAGTCGGAGTCGACGTAGTTAAATCCGAAGGGCACCTTCGTGTTTACGTATGCCTGGGCTCCTCTGCCGCTGCTGCGCTCAGCAGCGTGCAGACGGCTCCATGCCGATGAGACCTCGCCCTTGGTGAGAAGGTCAACGTCGCCCTTTTCGGACACGGCCTTGATAAAGGCGTTAGGGTCAAAGAGATCGTGGTCGGTGTCAAGACCGGTATCGATTATGGCGATAAGGCTGCCTGCTCCGGTATAGTTGGACCAAACCTCGGTAGCGCCGGTCATACCGGTGGCTATGGACTGATTTGGCTCGTCCGCAGTCTCGGCGGTAGCGGGCTCGTATCTCGTCTCGATATAAACGTCCTTAACGCCCTCAACGCTCTTTATGGCGTCGATCGCGCCATAGGGCACGTTCGCGGAGACGAGGTTCGCGATAAGGGTGAGGTTCCAGACAACGTCAAGCTCCTGTCCCTTGAGGGCCTTGCGGCTGATAGCCTCGACCATGCTCTCCTGCTTTGCGCGGAGTCCGTCGCTGTAGGCCATCGCGGCTTCGTCCTCGGCGATCTCCTTGGTGGAGAACACCTTGATAGCGGGCTTTTCGTCGAAAACGATAGATACGCGAACTACGTCGCTGTCCTTATACAGCGGCTCTTCCGCAGGCTTTTCCTCGGTTCGATAAGGAAGAAGCCTTCTTGCGTTCTCTACCTCTTCCCAAGTAAAGCTCGGCTTCTTTCCCGTCTCTTCATCGGCCATCGCGGGAACGGCGATAAGTCCGATTACCATGACGAGCGCCAGCAGAACTGAGAGAAGGCGTTTCCAGGTGTGCTTCATACTTTTTGCTCCTTTCGGATATTAATGTGCATCTTGTGCTGCGCCAGGTAAAGACTTTTTCTGCCGCGGCGCTGACGGCAACGGAATAGATTTATTATACAGCTTTGCCGATAAAAATACAATATCTTTCTTAAAAAACTTCGCGGTTTTAAATCAGTAAAAGTTTTGATCTTTCCAAAAAGAACGGGGGTATGAGCCAAAGCTCATATCCCCCTATTTTCAGCCTATCTTCGTTTCAAAGTTCATAACGAGCTGTGCGACCTCGGAGCGCTTTGCCGTACCCTTCGGGTCAAGAACGCCGTCTCCCTTGCCGCTTATCACCCCGTCGCCGACCGCCCAGTCGAACGCGTCCTTCGCCCAATCGCTTATAGCGTCCGCGTCTGTAAACGAGGAGAGGTCAGCATTCTCCGCCTCGGGCATGCCCTTAAAGCGCCAGAACATCGTTACGATCTGCTCGCGGGTAACGGGGTCTTCCGTTCCGAACCTGCCGCCGCCGTAGCCTTTGATGATGCCCTCGCCCGCTGCCCAGATAACGGCATTCGTGTACCATTTCCCGCTCTCGACGTCGGTAAACGGTATCTCGCCCGTGACCTCCGGCTCGCCTGCGATGCGATAGAGCACGGTTGCGAACATCGCCCTCGTCATCGTCCCATCGGGGGCAAAACGGGTTTTGCTGACTCCCTTGAAATTGCCCCTGTCATAGCAGAAATACACGGCGTCATAGTACCAGCTTCCCTCCGGAACGTCCTCAAAGGGTCTGTCATTCGCTTCCGAAAGCGTTATTACGGCTTTGACGGTTGAATCCGCGTAGTTTACTGAACTGACAGTAACGGGAAGGGTGATGACGTCGCCCTCGGCTCCGCCTGAAATTTTCGCCGTCACACGTCCGGTATCGGCGTTGACCGAAAACTCAGAAACTGTCACGCTTCCCGTTACGCTCGCCTTTCCCGCGGCGTAACTCAGCGTTCCGGCGTTATCGGGCATGAGTCCGGAGGCGTCAGCCGTTACGAAGCTTGAATTGCAGGGCGCAGTAAGCTCTATATCCCCAAGCGTCCGCGCCCCCGCCTTAGCGACGGTCAGAGTACCGGCGGCAAAGGTTATCGCGTAGTTATCTGAAGTAAGCCCGCCCGGTCTGATGGTATACGTTCCCGCGTTATCGTACTGAGTATAGTTATACGAATACGTCAGCGTACCCGAGAGTGCGCTCTCATCCTCGTCGAGCACGAAGCCGGAATAGGTCACCCCGTTGTTCGAGGGCCCCTGCCCGAAGGTTATCGTTTGACCATTAGCCGTTACGGTGAGGGGTGCAGGGCTGACGGTAAAGCTCACGTCCGTCTCGGCGGTAACGCCTCCGTCGTTCGTTATGCTGAGCTTCGCCGTATACGTTCCGGGCAGAAGCCCGGTGACGGGCGTGATAAAGAGATCCCGGTCGTACACCGCAGGGACAAGCTTGCCCATATAATACCAGGCGTCGAGCTCGTCAAGGCTTCCCTCAAGCGTAAACTTATCCGAGTCATCGCCGGTAAGCTCGATGCTCGTAATCTCAGTGTGGGCGTTGCCGGTATAGGTCACCGTAAACGTCCTTTGCGGGGCGTAGGTGTATCCGTAATAGTACGTTCCGAAGTCCGGTGCGGCGACCGCCATATCGAAGGTCTTTGAGAGCACTTTGAACGATATCTCGCACTTTGCCGTCTCCCCGTCATCGCTCGCAACGGAAAGGATAGCTTTATACGTTCCCGCGACAAGCCCGCTCTTGGGCTGAACTATGTAGCTCGAACTATTCGTTTCGCCCACGGCGACCGTGTTGCCGTAGGAATTCCTTACGGTGAAGGCGTCTGCGTCCTCTCCGCTCAGCGTGACGGAGGAGATCGTTTTGACCGTTCTGCCGTTATTGGTGATAAACACGAGGCTTTGCGGCCCGCTCGAATAGCCCTCGACCCAGTCGCCCTCGGTAAGCCCGGGGACTGATACCGTCATCTCATGGGGCTTTACCGTAAACGTGCTCTGAGCGGAAGCGGTCTTGCCCGCTCCGTAGGCTACTGTCACCTTCGCCGTATAAGTACCGGCGGGCAGCCCCTCCTTCGGCTGAATGGTATAGGTCTCGTCGGTACCGTCCGCCGCGAGGGAAGCGCCGCCCGTTTTGTTGAGTTCAAAGCTCTCCGAGCTCTTCTCGTCGAGGGTCACCGAGGTGATTTCAACCGCCGTGCCGAGGCTTGCGATCTTGATCGTTCTCGCTTCCGGCCTTGTATAGTCCTCGAACGCCGCGTCAAAGTCCTGCGCTGTCACTTCGATCTCGTTCGGGTTAGTCTCAAACGTGGCTGTAACGGTCACGGGGAAGGCGGGCATGGTAAACGTGCGCGTTTTGTCCGTTCCGCTAAGCTCGACCTTGATCTCGGGATCGCCCGTTTTCGCGGCGGAAACGGAGCTGATGAAATACCCCCTGTCCGGTGTGATCGTCAGGGTCACGGTCTCGCCGTCATAGTATCCGTTCTCAAACGCGCTCTCGCTCACCGCGATGCTGCCGTTTTCCGTGTCCGCAAGCGTGACGGCGGACATAGTCGTAGGAACGAGGGTCTTCCCGTTAAGCTTCGAGATATTCTCTCCGGTGAGCTCTCCGCTGTAAGCCGCCGAATTATCGTCCGTCTTGAAGGGCTTCTCGAAGACAACGGTATTATAGGCATACTCCTTTGCGCTGAAGCTGTCGGCAGAATTCAGCCAGCTAAGGTGAAGCTCATAAAAGTACAGTCTCCCGCTTCCGCCGTCAACGGTCACGTTGCCGCCGTTGAAGTTGAAATTGCCGTCGACTTCCACGACGTCGTAGGGTTGCGTTCTCGTGAAGCGGAGGTCACCGCCGTTTACGGTAAGCTTATCAACTCTAAGGGCTCTGTCATTACACGACTTCACATTCAATGCTCCGGCGGTCTCTCCCGCGCTCTGAGCGTAGATCGTAAGGCTTCCGTTCCCCTTGTTCCAGATCGTGCAGCCGGAGTTTGCGGCTGCGGTCAGCGTCTTCCCGTCAACGAGGATTATGCGCACGTCGCCGTCTATGCCGAGGGAGCCGTTATAGGTCACGTCGCTGCTGACGACGTACCAAGCCGGGGCATCTCCGCCCGTGCCGAGGACGGTATCGCCGCCCCCCACAAGTACCTCGAAATCCTCGCAGAGCTGTTCTTCTCCGTTTTCGTCCAGGTATTTATACCCGTCGCCTACCGTGAAGTCAAACGTTCTTCTTCCGCTGTACGGGTTTATGCCGTCGATCGTCACGGTATATATTCCGGGGTCCTTCACGGGATAGGGGTTTATGAACTCGTTGTAATCTCTGCCCTTTATAAGCTTCTCTCCGTCTCCCGCCTTGACGGTATATGCGGGCGTTATCTCCTCGCCCGTGTATTTATAAAACCTCTCGCCCGTTACGGAGGAGTAGTGCGTGAGATCGTGGATGAGGTCCTCGCCGCTTATGAGCTGAAGCTCCGCAAGCTGAACGGTGTTGCCCTCCCTGCCGCGGTTGAACTCAAAGCGGAAATATTTATATGCGTTGGAGTTTCTTATGGGAAATCTATACGAGGTCGTGCTCTCCGCCTGCAAAACGGTGTCGTTTTGAACGTTTGCAAGCAGAGTCCATGATGCGTCGCCCTCGTCTTTTGCCTTCAGGATCCAGCCTGCGGGATTGCGGCCCGGATATTTATCCGTGTCGTTCCCCGTGGTCAGAATGTATCCCGTGGGCACGAAGGCCTCGTCGGCGTAAAACTCGATATAGTTCGGGTTATCCGGGTCAACGACGCACCATTTGGTGTTCAGGTTGCCGTCCACCAGCTTATCGTAGTTCTCGTCATAGCTTGCGCCGGCGGTGCCGCCCGTTGCGGTAAAGCCGGTGTGTACGCCGCTTACCACCGTTGTCGCCTCCGCCGGTACGGCGCCGAGGGGCAGCATGCCGATAAGAAGGCATACCGAAAGCAGGATAGATAAAAGCTTATTCGTTTTCATTAAAATTCCCTCCCGTGTTTTATTTCGTGTATCTTGCGAGCAGCATTTCCTTTTGAGCAATAAGCTCGCGCTCAGGACTTACGCCCGCGTCGTATACAAGTCCTACGGCGTAGCGCGTCGCTATCGCCAGCATCAGGTGAAGCGTCGTGGAGAATATCTCCTCCTCCGAATAATCAGTGCGCAGCGTACCGTCCTCACCCCCGCGCAGGTAGACTAAGTGAAACCGCGCTTTTATCGCGTCGATCATAGCGATAAAAGGCTGCATCTGCTCTGAACTGATTTTTTGTGAGCGGACGTATACGTTAAAAAGCTGGTTAAACCGCAGGATATTGACGTTATCGCGGTATAGGCCGATAAACGAGTCGACCATAAACTCATAGGTCTCCGCCGCGGTCCCCGTTTTCTCCGGGCTTCCTTCGCGGTTGACGCTCAAGTAGTTTTCCCACGCCCAAGTGGAGACCGCTACGACGAGATTCTCCTTTGAGTAAAAATACCGCTGGAGCGAGCGGGTCGTAAAACCCGTCGCCTCTGCTATTTCGGCCATAGTTACCGAGTCGATGTTTTTCTCGGTAAAAAGGCGAAACGCCGTTTGCAGCATTATCTCCCGCCTCGCATCCATCTCTTCAGCGCTCAGCCTTCGACCCTTCAAGCATCTTCGCCTCCGTTTATGTCGCATACCGCGACACAAAATATCTGTGCCGATTATATCATCTCGATTTCCGCATTTCAATACCGTTTTCATATAGCTGCGAAAGAAAAACCGAGGGGTTTCCCCCTCGGTTCAGACTGTAGACAAACTAATTATATATTTAAATCATTTTTGGCGGGGGCGTGAACCACGCCAAAAATACCGCTCAGGCCGCAAAC
>ONGN01000024.1 GCA_900317385.1 uncultured Eubacteriales bacterium | reverse complement strand
CAGAACTCCGCCGCCCATTATGTTTCCGAAGTGACGGAAGGACATCGAAACAGGCTGCGCGATATCGGAAATGATGTTCATCGGGTTAATGTAACCCTTTAGGAATTTGAGGATGCCGGCGTTCTTAATAGTGCAGGCCCAGCAGATGAAGCTCGTCATAAGAGCCCAGGTAAGGGTAGTCGAAAGGTCGGAGGTAGTGGAGCGGAATATGCCGGTCATTCCGATCAGGGATCCGAATATTGAAGAAAGGAAGAGTGCTCCGATATACGGCGTCCAGTAGGAGTTGTGCTTCCCCATCGTGCTCTCGACAAGGTCGTACAGCATTCCCACGAGCTTTTCGGTGAGCACCTGCATCTTCCCGGGCCGTTTTTTAAGCTTGCGCCCGAGGAGGATACCCGCAGTGCATAAAAAGATCATAACGACGAAGGATGATACCGTGGTCTGAGTAATTGGGATACCGCCAAAAATCGGAATCGTAAAATAGATTTTCGGTCCGTTCATTTCTCAGGTTCATTCTCCTTTCTGAAAAATCCGTAAACGCGGATTGAGATTTGAAGAAAAATCAGCGGCAGAACGGAAGCAATCGGGTCTACCGCCTTGAAGGACAGCACGAGCACGTATAGCCCGAGGAGCACGAAGAGCCTAAGCATCGAAGACGCCTGTATGCTCCTTTTGGCGGCTGCCGCGTTGCCGGTCTTCTCCGCCTTGTCCGCCGCGTTCGACACCGTCACCGTAAGAGCAAAGAAGTTTAAGATTGACACGACGCAGCCGAAAAGCGCGCCGAACAAGACCTTTGTATCGAGCTTTCCGATGAGCGCATAGACAGCTATCATCAGCCCGACCGCGATAAGCTCGCAGGCGCTGACGGCGAGCACCTGACGAAGCGCTTTTTTATTCCGCATTATGAAAGCTACCTCTTATTCGTGTTCGTTAAAAGAGTCCTTATTCTCCTGCTTCTTGCCGGAGCCAGAGAGCCTTGCCATAGACTTAAGCGACGATATGAGCCCGCCTATCGCGCCGATCACGCCGAGAGCGACGCCGACGGCGACCAGCCATTCCCCCGCCCCGGTCTTATCGCGAAGCCAGACGGAGCCGAAGATAAAGATAAGAAGCGGAGACACTACCGAGAGTCCAAGCTGGGTAAACCACAAAAGCGCGGCGGCAAGCTTATATCCGGACTTCATCGGCACCACCCTGTCAAGAGATCATACTTTATTTATTTTACATTAAAAGCCGGAAAAAATCAACACATATTTATTGAAACTCTATAAAAGCCGCCGAATAAAGAAGGCGGCAACGGATAAGCTAAGAATGCTATGACTATTTCATTCATCAGGACCGTAATTACGTTTTCAGTCCTTTTCGCATCTATGAGGATAATGGGAAAGAGGCAGCTCGGCGAGCTCGAGCCCATTGAGCTCACCGTTGCCATTCTTATCTCAAATCTCGCCTCTCAGCCTCTTTCCGACGTCGGCACTCCGCTGATATACGGACTTGTGCCTGTTCTGACTCTTTTCTGTCTTCAGGTAACGATAACACTCATCTCTGCTAAGAGCATACGCTTCCGCCGGCTTTTAGGCGGAAGCCCAACGGTTATAATCGAAAACGGGGTGATCGACCAAAAAGAACTGAAGGCAAATCGCGTGTCGCTCGACGAGCTTTTCGCGGAGCTGAGGGGCATGGGGTACACCGACGCCTCCGAGGTAAAAAGGGCGGTTTTGGAGACGGACGGCAGTCTCAGCGTTATTCCATACGACCGTTTCGCTCCAGTAACTCCCGAAGTTCTCGGCCTTAGCATAAGCGAGAAAAAGCTGCCGACAGCGATTATCTCTGACGGAAGGGTGCTCTCGGAAAATCTCAAAGCAATGGGGCTTAACGAAAAGTGGCTGTTGTCTCAGCTCAGGAAGAACGGAGTAAAGAGCCCAGACGGCGTATTCCTTATGACGGCGGACTCTGAGCGGAATACAACCATTATCAAGCGGGAGGCCAAAAAATGAAAAAAGAGCTTTTCGCCCTTTTCCTGCTTATTGTTATCATCGGTTTTTCAGTTTTTAATTCGCTGTTCATTAGTGCTATAGCGGAGAAAGCCGAAAAGCTTGTGCTTCTCAGCACAAACAGTGCAGAATCCGTTGTTGACGCCGAAAAGCTGTTTAGCGATAATCGCGCCTATCTCGGCGCTGTATTGCGTCATTCTGAGCTTGACGCGATAAGCGATGGTTTCTATGAGCTGAAAAAAGCCCTCGTCTCCGGCGACGGGGCTCAGTCCGAGCTTGCAGCCGAAAGGCTTATTGCCCGCCTTCACGCTATGGAGAGAATGGAGATTTTAAGGCTCGACAGCATATTTTAAGAGCGCACCGCATTTCAGCGGCGCGCTCTTGCTTGAGAGTCAGATCAGTTCCCGTAAAAGCCGCGCTTGAAGGCCTCCGTCGTCTCTTCAGTCTCGTCCAGCCAGTACGGTCTTGCGGGTGTATCCCCGTCGTAATCCGCCGAGGAGAACCATACGGCAGCCTTGATATTCGGGTAGTCCGGCAGAGCGGCAAACATCCCGTCGATCCACTTAGCCTTGTCGCCGCCGATGCTCGAGGAGGCGAATTCCGTTATCATCCAAGGGAACTCGGAGAAGAAGGGCGCGTATTTTTCCTCGACTGAATCGTAGATCTCGCGAAATTCGCGCCATGTCTCGGCCTGCCAGCTGTAGTAAGTGCCGTTGTTATAGCCAGTCACGCCGAGCATATGAACGTACTCGTTCCCCGGAAAATAAGCCAAAGCGTCGTTCCACTTTGCGGGCGGGGCGCTGCGGTCGTGGGGGTTATAGACCCAGATGCAGTTATTTACCCCCTCCTCGCGGAATATCCCGTAGATTCTTGCCCAAGCCTCGCGGAAAAGCTGCGGATCGCAGAGATTGACCACGCCGGAATAGCTCGTCCAGTCTGAGTTCATCTCGTTATTCAGGCGGAATATGAACGGTCTGCCCCATTCCGCCGCAGCCTTAGCGAAGGCTCGTATCTCAGAGTCGTTTGCCCCGGTCACAAGGTCGAGGAGCGGAGAGCGCGCCGCAAGGTCCTCGTTATTGTTCCGCGTCATCTGATAGGTGAGCTCAACGGTCTTGCCGGAGGCGGCTGTCTTGTCCATAAACCCGGTTGGGAACTCCATATTTTCGTGAATATAACAAAGGATTATGTCAAATTCATAGTCGATTTTTTTCTCGATCGCCGGAATTTCCTCGTCTATGCCGCGCTCGAAGACGTCGCCCGTGAAAATGCCCCATTTGAGCTCCGTTCCGTTTCTGAGCTCATCGTAAAGAGCCGCCGTCTCGCTCGTCCAGCCGGGGTCAGGCACCGGCTTAAAGTCCGTTGAGTAGGCGCCCTCCCCCGTCGGGTCAAAGGACCACATACCCTTGAAAAGGCTCTGGAGATCGGGTCCGAGGTCGCCCCATTTTTCGCTCTTAAAGCTGTAAACAGCCCGGATATACTCCCTGCTCGGCGTATAGTGGACGCAGTAGAGATAGCGGTCATATTCAGCCGAGCCAGGCTCAGTAAGAACTGCGGCTATTATCAGGTCTCCCCGGCTGTCTGACGCAGAGGCGGTCACGATCCCGTTATTCTCAAGCCACCGCCCGTCCCTTAGAAAGCGGAACTCGTAATGCTCAACGTGGTCTTGTACGGAGCTTGAGTGGTAAAGCGGGAAAAACGTTGACAGCTCGTATTTTATAACGTCCTTCATGCCCGCGTAGGTCGCGGTCTCACGCGAAACCGTGCACTCGAAGCCGTCGCCGTTCGCCCTTGTAAACAGCGGAGAGAGGGAAAAGTCAAATTTCGTTCCCGCCGGGAAATCGAGCTGATATCCGTCGAGATAGTTTACGAGCCTCGTCACGCGCCCGTCCTCGTAAACCGCTTTTCCATCGCCCGAGCCGGAATAGACGGCGTCGGTCGCTTTTCCGTCTGCGTACCGGGTCACGGAGTAACCGTCCAAAAGGCCGCTTGTCTCGCGCTTATCATCCACCGTTGTTATTCCGAGCACATTGTGGATAAACCCGCGCTTTATGGATAAAAGGCGCGGGTTTTGCGTTGTCACGAGCTCCCAGACTATAGCGGCAAGGACAAGGATGAGAACCGTTTTCAGTATTCTTTTAAGTATTCCCTTTTTCATTTCTCCATAAGGAGCTTGTTAAGCTCTTCCATAAACGTGCTTATATCCTTAAACTGCCTGTATACGGAGGCAAAGCGAACGTAAGCGACCTCGTCGACGCTCTTAAGGCGCTTCATAACGAGCTCCCCTATCCTCGTGGACGGCACCTCGCGCTCAAGGGAGTTCTGCACCTCAAGCTCGATTGAGTCGGCTATCCCCTCGATATCCGCAAGGCTGACCTGCCGCTTGTCGCAGGCGCGCACCATACTGTTTATCAGCTTGACCCTGTCAAAGGACTGGCGGCTGCCGTCCCTCTTTATAACGACGATGGGCATATGCTCAACGAACTCGTAAGTGGTAAACCTCTTCTGGCAGGATAGGCACTCTCTCCTCCTTCCTGCGAATAGTCTCGTCGTTAGGACGGGAATCTATTACCTTGCTCTCGGCAAAGCCGCAAAACGGACATTTCATCTTTATTCCGCCTCCGAATAATTCCTGCGAATAGTCTCGTCGTTAGGACGGGAATCTATTACCTTGCTCTCGGCAAAGCCGCAAAACGGACATTTCATCTTTATTCCGCCTCCGAATAATTTTATGTACGTAAAAGTTTATCACAGTTTTTGAAAAATGTACATATCAAATTATATAAATTGCGATTTTTATTCCGAGAGTCTGTCGTAGACCACATCATATAGGGAGACCGGAAAGACGTCGCCCTCGCAAAAGTCGCGGAGCATTTCCTCAACTTCATCCCTATTTGGCGAGATATCCGCCACGGTTTTAGTCTCAAAGAGCTCTCTCGCCTCTATTTTTATCCCGAAGCCGCCCTCGTCCTCGGTTAAATAGTATAAAAGGGTGATCCTGCCGTGTTCGCATTCCACTCTCTTCCTACTCTTTTCGTATGAGCGCACGGCGAACCTCCTGACGATTGTTTTCCGGCAGTATTATTGCACAGCTAAAAATGCTTTTCCAGCTTTTTTCATCGCAACTTTCGGCGTTTTTCGACATTTTTTCCATTATCTGAAATCGGTACATATTTCCGGTTGAAAATCGGTAAAAACCGTAATAATATAAAAGAAAAAATCCCGGAAACCGGGATTTTTCAGGTGGTGGTATTGTTGATTTTTAAATCTTTCAGCTTTAAAAGGAAAAAGATCCCCGAAGCTTCAAGGCGGCTGATGCGCTTCTCCCTCGCGGCGTCGGACCTTATCCTGTCCCTCTCTCTTGTCATCGAGGTCGCCGCCGGAAAGCTTTCGCCCATTACATATGAGGCGCATTACCTCGCCGCCGAGCTTTACAGGCTGCCCTGCGCCGTGCTGCTCGCGGGCTGGATAGCCGCGCTCTCGATAATTCGATAGGCCTCCTGCCGCGTATACAGGGCGTTCAGCACGTCAAGCAGCGCGTTCGCGCTCATACGCTCGGGTAAGCCTAGGCTTTTCAGAAGGTCACTTCTGCGCTCCGCGCTTCCGCCGCTGCCCGTAAGCCCGAGCTCATAGAGATCGGACTTTTTTAGCCCGCCCTCCGCGTTTTCCGTCTCTTCCCCCTCGAAGGTCGCGCCCGCTCTTCTGAGCGCATCGAGGATAACCGCTTTCGGCATTCCCTCTACTCCGAGCTTTCCTTCCTTTGAAGGGGAGCGTTTTCTTTTTTCCTTCCCTGCCACGTCCGGGATATACGCCATCTTAACGTCTATACCGTTAAGCCTGCCCTTCAGGTGGCCGCGTATCAGAAAGCCCGCGGAATCGCTGTCCGTCAGTATGATAAGGCCGCGCTTCTCGCCGAGCCTTCTTAAAAGCTCAAGCCGCTCGGAGTCCGAGAATATTCCGAACCCCTCAGTTTCAACGATAGAGGCGTCAACGGCCTGAGAGACCGTGTTCTTATCGTACCGCCCCTCGACTACGATCACTTCCCTGATCCTGTCCATCTCACGCTCCCGCCAGCTCTATGATGAGCTCCTTGAGTATCTCGTTATCCCCGTAGCTTGCCGAATTGAGCTTGAACGCCGCGTCCGCCGCGATATCGCAAAGCCTCCGAGCCCTGTCGGGGCTTATTCTTTTTGCGGCGGATATAATGTTTCGCGCTTGAAAATCCTTAAGCTTTTCAAAAAGCTCGCACAGCTCTCCCGCTCCCTTGCCCTCGGAGATAAGCGCCTTCGCGCAAAAGAGCTGGCGCAGTGTAAGCGCAATGCCGTAGCATATGCGGTGCGCGGGCTCGTTCATACTTATAAGCGTGGCAAGCTTCGAGGCGGCGGTATCGTAATTCTCTTTAAGTAGCGCGTCAGTCAGCTCGTAGGTCTGAGCCTCAAGCGTAGGTATAACGACGGCGTCGATATCCGAACGGGTTATTCGCTCGCCCAGCGAATACGCCGTTACCTTATCTATCTCCCCCGCCATAGCGGTCATAAGCCCGCCCGTAATATAGGCAAGGTAGTCCGCGTCCGCGTCGGATATGCTTTTGCCGTCCGCCGCAAAATGCCTTTTTATCCAGTTGCGCAGCTCGGCGTCCTCCTGCCTCGTAAACAGGACCTGGGTAAAAAGCTTCTTAAGCTCCGCGTTCGCTTTACGCCTGCCGTCGAGCTTCATCCCGTTCTCGTCGAAGATGAAAACGACGCACATATACTCCGGGACATCGGCAAGAAGGGACTTTAGCCTCAAAACGTCGTCTTCTCCGAGCTTTGAGAAGTCGAAGTCTGTTACCTCGATCAGCATAAAGTCCGAAAAGGCCGGAAACATCTCAAGCGCGTCGGAAAGCTCGTCGATCGTGACGGTCTTCCCGTCAAACCTTCTGTCGTTAAATTCCTCGGTCCCCGGCTGAATCCTCTTTCTCAGCTCCTTGAGCGCCCACTGGAGCATAAAGCGCTCGCTCCCGTAAAAAGCGTACAGCGGCTTTGACCGCTTCTCCTTAAGGTCGCGGCGCAGCTCCAGGTATTCGGTGTTTTCAGTTTTCTTAGCCATATACAACACAATCCTTTGAGTTAACGGAGATATTCCCCGCTATATCAGTTCTGTAGATCTCTGCCCCCGCCTCTTTGAGCCTTTCGAGCGCCTCTTCGGACGGATGCCCGAAGTTATTATACCCAACCGATATTATGGCGATTTCCGGTCTTACCTTTTTAAGAAACTGCTCATCCGACGAGTACCTGGAGCCGTGATGTGAAACGACGAGGCATTCGATATCCGGCAGATACTTCGTATCGGCAAGGGCGCGTTCGAGGCTTCCGCTTATATCTGCTGTAATAAGCGCTTCAAAGCCGTCCCTTGAAACGAGAGCCGTCAGGCAGTGCTCGTTTTCCGTCTCCGACCCGAGCGGGGCGAAGATCGCAAGCTCCGTCCCGGCAAGGTCGGCGGTAACGTCCTCGGAGACGTAGATGACCTCCGTCCCGCGTCTTCTTGCGGCGGAAACGAGAGCGCTGTGCGTATCAGCCTCCTGTCTCGGGATCGGCAGGACGAGAGAGCGCACGTTCAGCCTTTCGATAAGCTGAAAAGCGCCGTTTGAATGGTCGGTATGATAATGCGAAATGCATAGAACGTCTATGCTGTCTCTCCCAAGGCCGTTTATAAATGCTGCGCATTCCTCGCCCGCAAGGTCATTCGATACGCTCCCGCAGTCGAATACGGCTGTAAATGGGCCGCTCGTTATTACGACGCACTGGCCCTGCCCCACGTCCAGGGCGGTCAGCCGGAAGCCCGCCCCGGCGTCGACCCTGAACGCTGAGGCTACGAGGATTAGCGCGAGGGCGGCGGCCGAGGCGCAGAGCGGAAGAATAAGCCTGTTTGCTTCCTTCCGCATTATGATAAAGGCGATAATCGCCGCATAGGCGAGTATGAGCCACGCTATAATCACCCAGTTATCGACGTATACCGCGGATAGCGCGCTCGAGGATAGTAGCTTTGCGACCCACGAGATGCACTTGAGAAGCAGCGAAGCGACGAAAGCAATAGCCTTTCCGACCGGAAGGTACAGAGCCCCCGCGCCCGCGCTTACAGCGCTTAGGATAAATGCGGGAGATACGGCGAAGGTTATCAGCATATTGGCAGGAAGAGCCGCGAGGGAGATATATCCGAAGTGCAGGGCGGACAGCGGTATCGTAAGTATCTGGGCGCCTATCGTTACTGAGGCAGCGCCCGCTAATTTGACGAATACGCCTCTCAGCCTTCGGCTTTTTATCTTCTCAATCCGCCCGAAGCCCGTGATTGCACCGAATATCCTGCCATAGAAAAGCGATATGCCCAGTATAGCTGCAAAGGAGAGCTGAAGCCCCGCGCTCATTGCGCTCGATGGATCGACGGCAATTATCAGTATGAGAGCCGCAGCGATAGAGGTTAGCCTGTCCTCTTCCCGCTTGAATATCGGCGCCGCTATCACGAATAGCTGCATTATCACGGCGCGGGTCACCGAAGGGGTGAAGCCCGCGAGGGCGGCAAAGGCTATCAGCACTGGCGCGAGTATAAATCCCGCTCCTCGCTTTTTTCCGAAAAGCATCAGGATGAACGAGGCGAGGATGGAAACGTGCATACCCGAAACCGTCGTAACGTGGTAGACGCCCGAGCGCTGAAGCGCGGCGGTCAGCGCCCTATCCGAGCGGAGAAGGCTCTTATCTCCGGTTATGAGTGCAAGAGTGAGCGGATACTCTTTTTCGGGAAAAACGCTCTTAAGAGCGTCCTTAATCGCCTTTGCCGCGTATTTGTGAAAGTATCTCAGCGTTACTCCCGCGGCAGGTCTTGTGATCTCAAGGTCATAGGCGCCGCTCGCGGCGACTTTGTCTCCGCGGGAGAAATAGCTCTCCTCATCTGCGCCGCCGTCGACGGCGTATAGCTTCGCGGTGAATCTCAGTCTGTCGCCCGGCTTTACGCCGTCGGCAGATCCGTCGTAAACGTATATGGCCGCCTCCTGCGTGGCTCCTCCCGCGTCGATAAGCACGCTAAGGCTGGCGCCGTTTTTATTCGTCTGAGGAAAGTCGGAAGCCTCAGCCTCCCATTCAGTCAGCACCCCGTACCGAATCTCGGGCTGAGGAATGAAAAGATACGAATACAGCGGAGTATATACAAATCCGATGCAAAGCCCGGCGAGGATAAAAGAAAATCTCTTTCTCTGCCCGTGCTTTATAAACAGATTGACAAAGAATAGCAAAAGTACTGCCGCAGCGAGGGTGAGCTTAGCTTTATCGGTCAGCAGGTATTCGGATACCGTGACGGCGGCGGCGAACGAAAAGCCCCAGGTCGCAAGTTTTCGCATTCCCGTCCGCCCTCCCCTGAAACTTTTTGAATCATCATACCATTTTCGACCGATTTTTACAAGTGAGGTATGCGCAATATTAATTCTGTACTTTTTTTCTCTGAAGTGGTATACTGTTCTGCATAAATCACAAAAGCGGGTAAACGAATATGAAAAAGCTCAGAGCCTCGGATGAATTAACTGAATATCTCTTGGGCGCGTCTGAGGAAGACAGGGCTGTTATTGAGGATATGTTCTCCTCTCTCGAGTCAAGGCTCAATCTTGCCTCCGTTTACGAGCGGGGGATAATGCGCGACTATGACAGAGCTTTAGTATATTTATTAAGCACCGGCGTCTCGCCCGATGAGGCGGTAAAAAGGCTCGACCCCGAAAAGCTCGGCGGCTATTACTGCCGCGAGTCCAAGACATGGTATCCCCTCGACTCTTCCGCGAAGGTATATCCCCTTTCGATGTCGCGCAACAAGATGCAGGTGTTCCGCCTTTCCGCCTATATGACGGAGCCTGTCGTGCCGGAGCTTCTGCAGGTGGCGCTGAACGCGGTAATAACCCGCTTTCCCTGCTTTGCCGTGTCAGTGCGTCGCGGCTTTTTCTGGCACTATCTTGACGGATTGAAGGCGCGTTTTGAGGTGACGGAGGAAAACGATATACCCTGTGGCGAGATCGACATCTCCTCCTCCCGCTCGCCCGCCTTCCGCGTTCAGTATTACGGCGACAGGATAAGCATTGAGTTCTTTCACATACTCACCGACGGAACGGGCGGAATGGTATTTCTGAAAACCCTCGTTGCGGAATACGCCCGCCTCCTCGGCGCCGATATTCCCTGTACCCACGGCGTGGCCGATATTCGCGCCATTCCCGATCCGCAGGAGTCTGAAAACTCCTTTCTTGAGTGGTACAAGCCCGGGCCAACGGGCGGCTTTATGGGCTCCCCGGCGGCACAGATGGGCGGCAGGCTTACGAGGAAGCGTCCGTCCGGGGTCATACACTTTATTATGGATTCCGATGAGCTCCGCTCCGCCGCGCGGCAGAAGGGCGTTTCCGTAACCACGCTTTTAACGGCGGCCATATTCGTCGCTTCGCGGGCCAGTATGGACTCGCCCGACGGCAATATTCAGATCCAGATACCGGTTGATATGCGGCGTATCCACCCCTCGGTCACGCTCAGGAACTTCTCGCTTTACGCAAGCCTGAAAATCCCCGCCGGTAAGGTTAATAATCTCGATTCCATACTCGCTGACGTGAGCGAGCAGCTTAAAAGCGGAACGAGCGAGGAATACTTAAACCATATGCTGACCTCAGCCGTCATGCTCGTAAACGCGGCAAGGCCCATTCCTCTGGCGCTGAAGGGCTGGTTTATCCGAATTATTTACGGGTTTTTGGGCGACAAGCTCTTTTCAAACACGCTGTCCAATCTCGGTATCGTGGAAATACCGGACGAGCTTTGCCCTTACGTTCGGATGATGGACTTCGTCCTCGGCACTGTAATCACGAACCGCGCCGCCTGTTCTATGGTAACCGTGAACGGAAAGGCGGTTCTGTCCATCGCCAAGCTGACGCGTGACCCGTCCTTTGAAGAGAGGCTTTATGCGGAGCTGACGGCGCTCGGGATACACATAGAGGCGGAAGGGAGCGCAAGGAATGAAGATTAAAAACACTTATCCGCGCCCCGACAAGCGCAGCGCCTTTATGCGCGTACTCAGAAAGGTCGCGATCTGGGTATTTCTCGCTGCGGCAGTCGCTTCGGTCGCAGTAAACCTTGCCATTGGCGGAAAGCCCTGGTGTATCGTAGTCGTTTGGTCCATATTCACAGCCTCCTCTCTGCTCTTTTCCCCGCTCGTGGAGTCGGGCGTTATCGCTCAGGGCACGAGGCTCGTGCTGAACGCCGCCGTGCTTCTTACGCTTATTGACACGCTGCTCGCCCCCGGCTGGGCAATCACCGCAGTTCCGATAATGGTCGCGGGCTCGCTCATCGCTCTTTCCTGCCTGCTTTTCGTGGAGATAAAGCGGCACAGGGTCTGCTCGATTCCGCTCACCATGTCCCTCGGCGCCGCCGTCGTCGCATCGGCCCTGTATAACATTCTCACCGGCGGGCTTAACGTTCCGATGCTCGTCCTCGGCTGCGTTGCCCTCGCGCTTTTTATCGCCGTCTGCGCCACGATGCGCGGCAGGCTGTTTTTCGAGCTGAAAAAGTATTTTCACCTGAGGTGAGGCGCCGACCATGAGCCTTTTTAAAAGAGAAAAGAAACCGCTTTACGACCCCGAAAAGCAGCAGCCCGCAGCGCGGAAAAGCTACTGCAACCGCGAGATAGCCTTCGGCTTTATCGACAGGGACACCGGAAAATTCCGGGAATACGGGTGCGCAAACTCGCAGCGCGAGCTTGAGGAGCTGTGCGGGAAATACGGTGTGAACGAGAAGGACCTTAAGATTTTCTACTGATCATCCGAAAGAGAATTACGCCTATGACAAAGCTTATATTTTTGGAGGGAGTGTCAGGCGCAGGAAAAAGCACGCTCGCCCGCAGTCTCGAAGAAAGGCTTCTGGCGTTGGGTTTTTCCGCCCGCGCCTGGGTCGAATTTGACCACACAAACCCTATCGACTTTTACTGCACTGCCGCCCTGACCGGGGAGCAGTACGGCGATCTTCTAAGCCGCTATCCCGATGAAAGCGAAGCTTTTATAAAAAATTCCATACCGGCCGGAGAGTTTACTCTCGTCCGCTACTACCACGGGGACGACCGCGTTTTCTCAGAGCCTTTGAGCGAGGAGCTTTACCCCTTTGAGCTCTGCTATCACCCGCAGCGCCCCCTTCCGCTCGAGGTGTACACGGAGATTTACCGGGCCGTTTGGCAAAGCTTCGCGGAAAGCCTTTATAAAAAATACGATTACCTTATTTTCGACGGCTCGCTTATACATCACCCGGTAAACGATATGATCCGCAATTACGGAGCGGATAAGGAGTACGCCTTATCGCACGTGGTTACGCTTCTTGCCGCTCTCGGAGATACGCCCCGCGCCGTCTTCTACGTTAAAACGGACGACCTTGCTTTTCAGCTTGCGCTGGCTCATTCCGACAGAGGTCAGCCGCCCCCGTCGGAGTATGAGCTTACGTTTTGGAAAACGAGGCAGGATTACGACAGATATATACTCGCCGGGCTCAGCGAAAAGATTGAATACTTTTCCCCCTCGGACGGTTGGGAGAAAATGCACGATAGGGCTCTTTCCTCAGCTCTCGCCATATAACCTGAGATAACATTAAAGCGCTGCGGTTTTTCCGCAGCGCTTTTGCGTTATTCTAAATCAAAACAGGCCCTTGATCTTTCCCGCGATTCCGGAAACGGCATTGGCAACGTCTCCGGCGGCGAGCTTTGCCTTCAGCCCCTCGACGACGCCGTTGATCTGATCGTCGGGAAGGTCGACGCCGATGATACCCTCGACCGTCTTAACGGGTTCCTTGCCAAAGTTCTCAAGAAGCTTGGGATCGCCCTTTATCTTTGCCTCAAGCTCGGCAATTTTCGCCTTGATATCCATCAGTCGTCCGTCCTCTCGTCAACTATTTTGGCGTCAGCCGCGTTCTTTTTGACGGACTCGATGCCGTTCTTGCAGCTTGCCATCTGCTTATATCCCTCGGAAACCGCGATGATCTCTCCGTTCGTCGCCTTGAGGCGGAAGCGGAACTCGCCGCACTTGTCAAGGTAGATCTCGAACTTCGGGTGCTTGACCTTCTCGAAGCCCTCGACAGTCTGATCCTCTACTCCGGCGACAGGGGCGTTCTTCTGGACGGACGCTATGCCCTTTCTGCAGGCGGCCTCGGTGGTATAGACCTCGGAGGTGGCGATGACTTCGCCGTTATTGGCCTTAAGATCGAACTTGGTGCCGGTTTTTGTCTCTTTTATAACAAATTTTCCCATTGTGTATTCCTCCAAAGTAAGATTTAAAATTTATGCTACGGTAATTATAACTCACAATTCAAAATTCATCAAGTATAATATGAAAAAATAGATAAAAAAGCGGAGAAATACGCGGAAAACTTTATCGCTTATGCTATAACGCGGTAATGCTTATCAACGTGATTGATTACCTCGCAGCCTTCCTCTGTCACTATAACGAGGTCCTCTATCCTGACCCCGAATCTGCCCGGGAGATAGACGCCCGGCTCGCAGGAGAAGCACATACCCGGCTCGACGGCTTTATCAAAAGCGGCGGATACGTCGCCGTACTCGTGGACCTCGAGCCCGATAAAATGTCCGAGCCTGTGGGTAAAGTATTCACCGTATCCCGCGCTTGCGATATGCTCGCGGGCGGCGGCGTCGATATCGCAGAGCCTGACCCCGGGGCGGATAACGCTCTCAGCTATCGTATTTGCTTCGCGCACGAGGTCGTGAATCGCGGCATACTCGGGATCGGCCTTTTTGAAGAAATACGTTCTCGTCATATCGCTGCAGTAGCCGTTTAATTTGCAGCCGATGTCCAGTACAACGCAGTCCCCCTCTCGGATAACTGTGCCGTCAGGCATATGGTGGGGATCGGCGGACGAGATAGTCAGCAACCTCCTTCTCGGTCACGCCCTCCTTGATAAACGCTGCCGCCTCCTCGATAACGATATCGTTGATCCCTGAAGCCTCGCGCATTTTCTCGCGCTCCTCTTCGTCCTTAACGGCGCGCACCCAGTCGACGCAGTCAGAGCCGAGAACGATCTTCCCGCCCTCGAGCTTATCTCGGATAGGAATAAGAAATCTCGCGGGCAGAAGCTTATCGACGCCGAGCTCGGCCTTTCTGTCAATCAGCCGCGAGACCGCCTCGCTCACACTGTCGGTGTCGCCGAGCCAAACGGTCTCGATATCCGTTTTCGGAACGGAAAAGAGCCTGTTTACGATGAGCGACGTCTCGCCGCTCTCTCGGACGATAAGGCCGAAAAATCTCTCGCCCGGATCGACCGATATCCCGGTAAGATAATATATACTGCCGGGGTCGGATATGAGAAGCTGGGATAAGCCCCTGTCCTTCATCCTTTCTATAACCTTTTCAAGCCTTTTATTCATAGCCTTTCTGCCCTCCTTAATTGCGAGTTATGAAATGCAAAATCTCGCGCTCTTTACTGAAATCAACCGTTTTGAAAAACTCCGGATATATCGTCTTCCCCTCGCAGTTTTTCATATCCATCCACTCGAGGCACTCCCCCTGCGGGCCCTGATCCGTCCTGTGTCCGTTCTCAATGGCAAGCAGCCTGTCATCAGGCTTGAGCGTGAAAAACACCGATATCTCGTGGTAGGGTATCCCGAGCTCGTTTGTAAAGAAATTCTCGTGGAAGGCGGCAAGGCGGTCTATCTCACAGTCAAGTCCGGTCTCCTCCCTGACCTCACGAAGCACAGCTTCCTCCAAGCTCTCGCCGAAGTGTACACGGCCGCCGACCGAATAATAGCTTTCTCCGGGTAAGATCGGGTTGCGGGCCATCAGTATCTTCGTCCCGCTTGAGATAATGACCCCGACGCGGAAATTGAATTTTCCCCGCTCGGTAAGAAACGTGCAGTCCATTGCCTCCGCCATTTTCATCTCTCCTTTATTAATTGACGACGAAGCCCTGCGGGCAGATTAGCCCGCAGGGCGCGATTTATTTAAGCAGGATCAATAGAGGGATCTCTCGTAGTAGATGCCTCCGGTGTATCTCTGAGCCCAATGCTCCTTAGCCTCGTAGCCGACGGCGACGCCCTCAGCCCAGGCGGTGAAGTTCTTGGAATCAAGGGAGTTCTTTGCGTAGAACTTGCTGAGGATATCGCTCGATCCCTTGTAGATAATAAGGTACCTGTATCCGCCCTCGGTGTAAGTGAAGGAATCGTTTTCAACCCTCGCCTCGTCAAAGAGCCAGTCGTTGAAGCTGTCGTAGAGATCGTGCTTGGAGAGCGCGTCATAGTCGTTGTGGTTACTGCCGATGTCCTCGGAGAAAGCGGCGATAAGCTCGTCGGTAGTGGCGTAAGCTCCGCTCTTCCAGGCGGTCTGGATCTCAGCTATCTTGGCGTCGGCGGCGTTGTTGGCGGCAGTCTGCCTCGCGTTGAAGTCCTCGTCAGACTCTCCGTCTTCCTTGGTAACCGTCTCGGCAGCAATGGCGATCATCGTAGCCTTTACGCCGGCGTAATCGTTAGTATCTCTCTCCTTAAAGAGGACGACGTAGTAGCCGCTCCTCGAAGCATCCTCGGTTCCGCCAACCTCGAATACCTCAACGTCGCCGGGCTCGCGGGCTGCGTCAAGTATCCACTCGGAACCCCAGGAGTAGATCATCGAAACGTATCTGCCCTGGAAGCCGGTGCCGAGGCTGTCGGCAGAGGCAGTCTTGGGCTCCTCGCCCTCTGCGGTATGCTCATTGTAATAATCCTGAACGGCGGCGACGAAGCTTGTCTCGTCGGCAGTGTGAGCCTTAAGCATCTCCGCCTCTTCCTTTGCGCCCGCCATCGCTCTCTCAAGGCTTATGGGCTCTTCCTCGGTGCCGGTATCGGCCTCTACGAAGAAAAGGTCAAAGCTGAAATAATCATAATCGTCGGCAAGCTCGGCGTACTCAGCCTCAAGCTCGGCGTCGGTATACTGGAAGGTGTCGACAACGTGGGTGTAGTAGGAGCTAACGTAGGTATAGAACTCAAGGCACTTTCTGTAAACGCTCTCGGTCATTCCGGTGCCGTAAATGTTCTCAAGATAAGCCTTGGTGCTCACCTTGCTCGTCGCGGCGTTCGTCCTGAGCGTTTCGATCTCGGAATCTATGTTCGCCTTGTCCTCGTCAGAAAGGACGTAACCCTTCTCCTGCGCCTCGTTATAGATTGCGGTATACTGGGTAAGGGCGCTCTCTGCCTCGTTCTTCAGGTAATCGTACCAGGTGTACTGATCGTCATAATTCTGCTCTCTGAACGAAGTGCCGGTGGTGGGCATCTTATCCGAGGAGGAGTTTGCCAGCTCGTTGTACTCCGCCATATAGAAGAAGTTAAATTCCGCTGCCGAGAAATTTTTGCCGTTTACGGAGACGGCGGGCAGCCAGTTGTACATTATCGTATTGAACAGAAGAATGAAAACTACGGAGAGAACGAAAAGCACTGCGACACAGATGCCTATAGTCTTATACTTTTTGTTTTCCTTTACGCGCTTGGCTTCTTCCTCTGCCTTTTTGGGGTCTGCGGTTGCGTTCAAACGCTGCTTTTTGTTTTTTGAGGCGCTCATTGGTATCCTTCCCTTTCATTATCATGGCATAAAGCCCTACATAAATCCGTATTATAACCCAAGAGTCCCCCGGTTGCAAGCATTCAAAAAAAGATTTTTTGTAAATAAAGTGCGAAAGAAGAGATGTTTTGCAATAATGCACTTTTTTCTTAATTAATCTCTTGATTTATTGTGCAGTTTGAGGTACAATACAGATGAAGATAAGGAAAGGGGTGAGTCCGATGGGTGATTTCGGCAGCGATATCTACACCATAACCGACGAAGACGGCAAAAATTACGAACTCGAGCATGTTGATACTATTGAATTAAACGGCGTATATTATCTTGCCTTTCTTCCCGCGGATATGGATCCCGATGACGAGGATTACGGTATCGTTCTTTTAAAGCAGGTCCCCGGCACTGAGGAGCTTGAAAACCTCGAAGACGATGAAGAAGAGGACATCTACAATCGCTTTATGGAGCGGCTGTTTTCCGAGGACGACGAGGGTTAAGCATTTCTGATAAACCCCCTGCTGTGTTCGTGATAGGCTTATTTAAACCCACATCTCTTATAAGGGACGCCGTACTCTTCCCTCTTATTGCAGGCCTCCCGAGAGCGCCGTTTGCGCCCGGAAGTTGGAAGCGTGTCGGACGGAAGGAGGCGACCCACCTGCATATAACGTGCAGGTTATAAGTGAGTCTACACGGCATCGGCGGGGTTTAAGTGAATATCGTAATCCGGAGCGCCCAATTCAGCGGCGCTCCGGTTTTCTTTACCTATATAGCATATATTTAGCTAAAATACACAAGGAGTTAACACAATATTTAGATTTTCTGTGGCATTCTTCCTTGACATCGTTTTAGCTTGGTTATATAATTAATCGGTATGATCATAAATATGGAGTAATGTGCCTATGCATAACAACGTGTTGAATTATCTTAACAGTATAGTTAAGGTTTGCCCCGACAAGCTCGCTTTTTCCGACGGCGAAAAGGGCCTCACCTTCTCTGAGGTATACGGGCTCAGCCGTTCTGTCGGAACTTTTCTTGCCAGAGAGGGAGTCTATAAGAAGCCGGTCGTAGTGTTTATGCGGAAGTCTCCCCGCGAGGTCGCGGCCTTCTTCGGAGTGGTCTCCGGCGGCTGCTTCTACGTTCCGATAGACGAGGAGATGCCCGCAGGCAGGATCCAGCTTATCCTTGACAACGTCCTCTCGCCCATAGTTATCTGCGACGAGGATACGATCGACGCCGCTTCAGCCTTCGACCTCAAGGGCGGCAGGGCTGTCCTCTTTTCCGAGGCGGCCTCATGCGAGGCGGACGACGCCGTCCTCTCAGCTATCTATGACAAGGCGATAGATATCGACCCCATCTATATCGTTTTCACCTCCGGCTCGACCGGAGTTCCAAAGGGCGTAGCCGCCTGCCACCGCTCCGTGATAGACTACGTGGAGCAGCTTTCTGAGACGCTTGGCTTTAACGAAAACACGGTTTTCGGAAATCAGTCGCCGCTCTATTTCGACGCCTGCCTTAAAGAGCTCTACCCCACCCTGAAATTCGGGGCTACGACGTATCTTATACCGAAAAAGAACTTTTCGATGCCCGTCCAGCTCGTTGAATACTTAAACGCTCACAAGATAAACACGATCTGCTGGGTCGTCTCCGCACTAACGATGGTGAGCGCCTTCGATACCTTCTCCGTAGTAAAGCCCGAGTACCTCCACACCGTAGCATTCGGGAGCGAGGTATTCCCCGTAAAGCAGTTTAAAATCTGGCGAAACGCACTTCCGAACGCCTCGTTCACGAACCTTTACGGGCCTACCGAGGGAACGGGAATGTGCTGCTTCTACCACGTCGATAAGGACCCCGTTGAGGGCGAGCCGATACCGATCGGAAGGCCCTTCCCCAACCGCGAGATACTCCTTCTCACTGACGACGGAAAGCTCTGCGGCGAGGGCGAAACGGGCGAGATATGCATTAGGGCAAACTCCGTTACCCTCGGGTACTACAACGATCCGGAGAGGACGGCTCAGGTCTTCGTTCAGAACCCGCTGAATTCAGCCTATCCCGAGATCATATACAAGACGGGCGATCTCGGCCGCTACAACCCGGACGGCGAGCTCATTTACGTCTCACGCAGGGACTATCAGATAAAGCATATGGGTCACAGGGTCGAGCTTGGCGAGATCGAGGTAAACGTAAATATGCTGCCCGGCATCAAGCTCGCCGCTTCCATCTACGACGCGGAGAGGAAAAAGATAGTCCTCTACTACGTCGGCGATCAGAGCGAGAAAGAGCTTACCGAGCTTTTAAAGGAAAAGCTTCCCCGTTATATGCTGCCGAACAGGCTTTTTAAGCTTGATAATATGCCATTCACGGCAAACGGGAAGATCGACAGAGTAACGCTTAAAAACAGATATTTCAATAAATGATAACAGGAGGAAAATAAAATGGAAGAGCTTCTTCAGATACTCACCGATATGCACCCCGACGTGGACTTTGAAACCGAGGAGCACCTTATAGACGACGCCGTCCTCGATTCCCTCGACATAGTCGGCCTCATCACCGAGATCAGCGAGAATTTCGACGTTACCATCACCGCAAGGGATATCATACCCGAGAACTTCAATTCCGCCAAGGCGATGTACGCTCTTATTGAGCGCCTTCAGGACGAATAATCCCCGGTCATGGTCTTTACCTCATATGAGTTTTTGGGCTTTCTCGCCCTCCTTCTGCTCCTGTACTACTTAGCGCCGAAGAAGCTGAGGCCTCCCCTTCTGCTATTAGGAAGCCTCGTTTTCTACTTCTTTGCCGGAGCACAGTTTCTAATTTATATCTCCGTAACCGCGGTCACAGTTTGGGTCTGCGGGCTTCTGATCGGGAAAAACCTTGATGCTCAGTCGGAGTATATAAAGGCGCATAAGGCGGAGCTGAGTCAGGAGGCGAAAAAGGCCTTCCGCGAGGCTGAGAAGAAAAAGAGAAAGGCGTGGCTCATCGCCGCCTTAGTCTTAAATCTCGGCATTCTCGCCGCCGTAAAGTACTTAAATTTTGCGATATCGAATATAAACGGCATTTTCGGAACAAAGCTCGGCTTTACCTCGATAGCCGTGCCGCTCGGCATATCTTACTACACCTTTATGGCGATAGGCTATCTCGTGGACGTTTACAGGGGCACGGTCAAGGCGGAGAAAAGCCTTTGGCGCTTTGCCCTCTTCGTCTCCTTCTTTCCCCACGTTATCCAGGGGCCGATCAGCCGCTATGGGGATCTCGGCGAAACTCTGTTTAACGGCGAGGGCTTCAATAAAGAGAATTTCCTGCGCGGGCTTGAACGTGTGCTATGGGGCTTTTTCAAAAAGCTCGTTATCGCCGACAGGATCTTTATCGCAGTCGGGCAGATAATCGGCGACAGCGCGAAATTTCAGGGACCGTACATAATAATCGGAATGGTGCTCTATACCCTTGAGCTCTACGCGGACTTCACCGGCGGCATCGACATTACGATAGGCGTATCCCAGATGCTTGGCATTAAGGTCGCCGAGAACTTTATGCGCCCGTATTTCTCCACCTCCCTTAAGGAATATTGGAGACGCTGGCATATCACGATGTGCTCCTGGTTCCGTGACTACGTTTTCTATCCCGTGTCCACCTCCCGCTGGATGGGCCGCTTCACGAAGTTTTCTAAAAAGCACTTCGGGCAGAAGGCCGGAAAGCGCATCCCGGTCTACGTTTCGAGCTTTATCGTTTGGTTCTCCACCGGCCTTTGGCACGGGGCAAGCTGGAATTTCATCGTTTGGGGGCTTTTAAACTGGGCCGTTCTGATGATTTCCGAGGAGCTTGAGCCGCTGTACTCCGGTTTTCATAAGAAGCTCGGCTTTACGAACGGAGCGGGCTACAAGGTGTTTATGATACTCCGCACCTTCCTTCTCGTTACGGTGATGAATCTCTTTGACTGCTACGCGACGCTTGGCGAAACGCTCGGAAGCCTTTTCAGCGTTTTCCGCGCCTCGGCATGGCCCGGCTTTTCGATTTCAGCTCTCGGGCTTGCCGCCTCGGATTGGGCGGTTATCGGCGCGGGCTGCGTTACAATGCTCGCTGTAAGTCTTCTCTCGGAAAAGCGCCCGGTCCGCGAAAGGCTCGCCGAGAAGCCCTATACCCTGCGCTTTGCCGTTTTCGCGCTTCTCTTTATAATCACTCTCGTCGTCGGCGTTTACGGCGTTGGCTACGATTCCTCACAGTTTATCTATACAAGGTTCTGATTTGATGAATAAAAGGCTTAAGACCGCTGTCGCGGTCATACTGAGCGTGGCTCTTGTAATCGGCGTTCTCGCCATATTGCAGCGCCTGCTCGTCCCCAAATACGTCGATGGCATCGTCGAGGGCGCATTCGTTAAGGAATACTACTCCGAAGAGATGGATCACGACGTTATATTCATAGGCGACTGCGAGGTTTACGAGAATTTCTCGCCCGCCGTGCTCTGGAAAAACTACGGGATCAACAGCTATATCCGCGGCTCGGCTGAGCAGTACATTTTCCAGTCCTATTACCTTCTGGAGGACACCTTCCTCTGCGAAAAGCCGAAGGTGGTAATCTTCAATATCCAGTCATTACAGTTTGACTACTCCCGCTCCGAGGCCTATAACCGTATGTCCATCGAGGGTATGCGGTGGTCGAAATACAAGGTCGGAGCTATAAACGCCTCTATGACCGAGGAAGAGAGCTTTATTGATTACGTCTTCCCGATTCTGAGATATCACTCCCGCTGGTCTGAGCTCACGGCGGACGACTTAAAGTATATGTTCACCTCGCCCACGGTGACGCATAACGGCTACTATATGAGAGTGGACGCAAGACCGGCCGATACCTTCCCCGCCGTCAAGCCGCTCGGCGATTACAGCTTCGGCGAGAGAGCGTGGGAGTATCTTTACAAGATAGTAGACTGCTGCCGTGAAAACGGCGCTGAGCTCATTCTAATAAAGGCGCCCAGCCTTTACCCCTACTGGTACGACGAGTGGGATGAGCAGGTCAAGGAATACGCCGCCTCAGAGGGGCTGAGGTACATCAATTTCCTTGACTACGTCGACGATATCGGCCTCGACTACTCCACCGACACCTACGACGGCGGACTTCACCTCAATTTATACGGAGCCGAAAAATGCGCCGATTGGCTCGGCAATATTCTCTCCTCCGAATACCACCTTGCCGACAGGCGTTCTGACGCGCATCTAAGTGCCGTCTGGGCGGAAAAGCTCAAAGCCTACGACGCGGAGATCGCGGCGCAGAAGGTCAAATACGGCATCGAATAAATTAGCAAAAAGGATCAGATCACTATGTGCGGAATCGCAGGAATGTTCAATACCTACTCCCAGGCAAAGCCGGATATGGCCGTGCTCGACGGGATGCTGAAGAAAATAAGCCACAGAGGCCCGGACGGCACTAAGGCGATGGAATTTCGCGGCGCCGCCCTCGGCTTCAACAGGCTCAGCTTCATCGACCTCTCCGGTGGAATGCAGCCCATTCTCAATGAAGAGGGCTCGATCGCTATGGTCACGAACGGGGAGATTTTCAACTTCAAGGAGCTTCGCGAGGAGCTTATCTCGAAGGGTCACAAATTTAAAACCGGAACCGACGTTGAGGTCATACTCCACCTTTACGAGGAATACGGTCTCGATTTCCCGAATAAGCTTAACGGGCAGTACGCCATCGCCCTTCTCGATTCAGAGAAGGATGAGCTCATACTTGTCCGCGACCCCATCGGCATAGCTCCGCTCTTCTACACCGAGTTTGACGGCAGGGTAATATTTGCAAGCGAGATCAAGGCCATTCTCGAGTACCCCGGCGTGCCGAGAAAGCTCAATATGCACGCCGTGGATCAGCTTATGAATTTCCCCGGCATCGTCTCCCCCACCACCTTTTTCGAGGGGATTTACTCGCTCCGCGCCGGGCATATGCTGCGGATAAGGCGCGGTCAGAGTATAGAGGATATCGAATACTGGGATCTCCGCTACCCCACCGAGGAGCCCGAGGACAAGGGCGAAGCTTATTACGTTGAGCGCCTCCGCGAGCTTCTTAAGAAAAGCATTTCGAGAAGGCTCGTTGCCGACGTGCCCATAGGCTTCTATATCTCCGGCGGCCTCGATTCCTCAGTCGTCGCCTGCTATATCGGAAAGTTCCTTTTAAACAGCTATTACTCCTTCTCCGCTGAGATCGGCTCCGGCGAGCTCGACGAGAGCAAGTACCAGCAGATAATCCGCGAATATGTCTCCTCAAAGCACTACGTTACCAAGGTCGCCGAGGAGGAGATCTGGGCTAATCTTGAGAACGTGATTTACCACGCCGAGAGCGCCGTTAAGGAGAGCTACGACGTCGCCGCCTACCTTCTCTCCGGTCTCGTCCGCTCCTCGCCCGCGAAGGCCGTGCTTACCGGTCAGGGCTCCGACGAGTTTTTCTGCGGCTACGTCGGATATATGCTCGACCTCTTCCGCGGTATGCAGAAGGGCTCGATGAGCCCGGAGGAGCTGCGCTCCAACGAGCTATTGTGGGGCGATCCCTATTTCCGCTACGAGCGTATTCATCCGGCTATCAGAAAAATACATACTGATATCTATTCCGAAGCTATGCGTCCCAACATTCCCTCCTTCTCGGCCATCGACGAAAGCCCGATCGACGTAAAAAAGGTCGCCGGACTCTCAAGCCAGAAGCGCAGGAGCTATATTGACTACAAGCTCCGCCTTTCCGACCACCTTCTGGGCGAGCACGGAGACAGGATGATATTCTCACACTCCGTTGAGGGGCGCCACCCCTTCCTTGATCCCGAGCTAATCCAGTTCATAACCGAGATACCGGATAAGTACAAGCTTAACGGAACGAACGAGAAGTATATACTCAAGAAGGCCGGAGAGGGCATCGTGCCGCACGAGATCCTCAAGCGCCGCAAGTTCCCATTCCAGGCGCCGGGAATGTCCGCCATGGTAAAAAAGCAGGCCAAGGGCATGGAATATCTCGACGAGGCGCTGATAAGGAAGTACGGCATCTTCGATCCTGCCTTTATCTCAAAGATGAAGGCCGATTACTCGGAGGAGAATTTCAAGCTGATGGGCGCATATGAGATCGACTATCTTATGATCGCTCTCACGGTCACCATGCTCTGCGAAACTTACGGGCTTTCTGTTTAAAAGGAGAAAAAATGGCAGAAACGAAATACTCCCCGCGCTCTGCGCCATCGCACGCAAAGCGCAGGCGGAAGAAAAAGGGCTCGGCGGAAGTAACTGTCATCGCCGTTCTGCTTTTCATTATCATCGCGCTCGTCGCCGTCATTATCATCGTGCGCTCGGGCGGAGAGGCAGTATATAAATCGAACGTCCTCGAGGCGGGAGATATAAAGCTGACACCCGAGATGTTTTTGAAGGACGGGACGAAGGAGATAGCCTTCGCTGAGGGCTTCGACCCCTCGGAAATAGATACGCGGACGCCTGGGACTTACGAGGTAAAGCTCGTATCCGGTGGGCGGCGTTATACTTCCTCCCTCGTAATTCAGGATACGGTGGCCCCGAAGGCTTCGCCCCGCCCTGCGCAAACCGCGCTTGGGGTCGAGATCAAGCCTGAGGAGCTTGTGCGGGATCTTAGCGACAACTCCTATATTTTCTCCGTTGCCTTTGAGAATACGCCAGATTTCAGCACTCCGGGCGAGCAGAACGTAAATATCGTTATTACAGACGCCGGCGGAAACAAGACGACCGTTGCCTCAGTCCTAACCGTTCTTGAGGCCGGGCAGGACGTTCCCGTAGTCGGTCCGGTAGACGACCCTGCCGAAGATACAGAGGCTCCCGTTATCTTCGGAGTCCACGATATCACGATATACGTCGGCGAGGGTATAAGCTATTTCTCCGGCGTTTACGCAGAGGATAACGTAGACGGCAACGTGCAGGTCACCGTTGAAGCTGACAGCGTGAACACGAAGGCCGCCGGAAAGTACACGATCACCTACTATGCAACCGACGCCGCCGGAAACACCGCTTCAAAGACGGCTAAGGTCACGGTGCTCGTCCGCTCCATCGAGGAACAGACCGTGCTCGATCTTGCGGAGTCGGTGATAAAGAGTATAATCACAGACGATATGACGGGATATCAGAAGCTCTCCGCCATTTACAAGTGGGTACGGAATAACGTAAGCTGGTTCGATTCCTCGGATAAGGACGACTGGGTCAAGGCCGCTTATCAGGGCCTGCACGACGGAAGGGGCGACTGCTTCGTTTATCAGATGGTATCTAAGGTACTGCTCGACGCCGCCGGTATCGACAACAAGCTTATCGACACACAGCCGCTGCGCTACCTGCACTGCTGGAACCTCGTCAATATCGGCGAGGGCTGGTATCACTTCGACACCACGCCGAGAAAGGGCGGCTTCGACGGGCTCTATCTCGACGATGAGACCCTTATGGCATACTCGGAGACCCACTCTAATTCCCATATTTACGACCACGAAAAATACCCCGACGTTGTGGTGACCCGGCCGTAATCAACTAACAACCCTTGTAAGGACTCTTAACTATGAAAAAGCTTGGAATTATCGGCGGGCTCGGCCCCATGGCGACTGTCAGCTTTATGCGCAGGATAATCGACATGACCGAAGCCGCCACAGACCAGGAGCACATGGAGATCTACGTCGCCCACTGCCCCTCCATCCCCGACAGAACGGGATATCTTTTGGACAGGACTAAGCCCGATCCCGCTCCGCATATAATAGAGGCCGGGCGCAAGCTCGCGCTTATCGGAGCCGACGAGATAGCTATCCCCTGCATCACGGCTCATGCCTTCCACGCCCAGCTTCAGGAGAATATCCCGATCCCCGTGATAAACGGGATAAAGCTCACGACCTCCTATCTCAGCGACAAGGGCGTTACCCGCGCAGGTGTGCTCGCAACTGACGGCACCGTTCAGACCGGTATATTCGCAAACGCTCTTAACGAGCTCGGCATCGAGGCTCTATACCCCTCCGAGGCGTCGCAGCGCTTCGTTATGGAGCTAATCTATAACGACGTGAAGGCTGGAAAACCCGTTGAACGTGAAAAGTTTGAGATGGTCGCGGCTGAAATGAGAGAGCGCGGAGCCGAGGTAATGATACTCGGCTGCACCGAGCTTTCGGTAATTGCCGACGAATGGCTGCCGGAGGGCAGGTTTATTGACGTTCTTGACGTTCTTGCGCAGTCTGCTGTAAAGGATTGCGGAAGGCTTAAGGAAAAATATATTGATATCATCAAAGAGGTAAAAGAATGAAAAAGACTATTGCTATTATTCTCTCCCTCGTTATGCTCGCAGGGCTTATCTCAGCCTGCGGCGGCGGCGAGGAGCACGTTATCGACAACACCGGCACGGATACTAAGACCGCCGATACCGGCTCTGCCAAGACCGAGGGCTACGTTTTCGAGACAAAGGGCGTTAAGGTCGTTATCGACGCCGATATGGCTCCCGTCCTCTCCGCTCTCGGCGAGGCAAGCTCATACTTTGAGGAGGCGAGTTGCGCCTTCGAGGGCATTGACAAGACCTATTCCTACTCCGGCTTTGAGATCAAGACTTATCCCTCCGATTCGGGCGATAAGATCCAGGGCGTATTTTTAACCGACGACCGCGTCGCCACCTCCGAGGGTCTTAGGGTCGGCAGCACCAAGGCCGATATGGAGAGCATCTACGGCACGGACTACACCGTAAAGGGCACCGAGTACGCCTTTGAAAAGGGCGGGATGCAGCTTCGCGTCACCCTTAAGGACGACGTTGTAAATCTTATAACCTACGCCTCCGAAATACTCGATCAGGTAACGGAATAATGCCGAAAAGCTCAGGACGGTCTGCTTATCAGCGGACCGCCCTTTTTCTCTTTTATATTTTGATTGATTATGACAACTCATTGTGGTATAATTACAATGTATAAGTAAAATTAGGCTCATTTTTGTGAGGTGAACCGATTGAAAGCCAAGAATAAGAGAATGCTGAAAAAGGCTGCCCGCGCCGGGGTCTCCGGAGTGGGTCGGCTTATTGCGACCACTCTCAAGGTCATCGGCACGGTGCTTCTCATCCTTATAGTTACCGGGACGATATTCGCCGTTATTTTCGTGTCGTATATCAAGACGAATCTGATGGATTCGGATAAGCTCGAGGTCTCGCTTGAGGCGTACAGGCTAAACCTTTCGAGTACCATATACTATCAGGACAAGGCGTCCGGACAATGGAAGGAGCTCGTAACGCTTGAGAGCACGGAAAACCGCGTCTGGGTTCCCTATGAGGAGATACCTATCGACCTGGAGCACGCCGTTGTTTCGATTGAGGATCAGCGATTCTACACCCACCACGGAGTTGACTGGTACAGAACGGCGGGAGCCTTCGTCAATATGTTCGTCGGAATGAAGAACAACTTCGGCGGCTCAACGATAACCCAGCAGCTTATTAAAAACGTGACGAACGAGGACGAGGCCACCGTTCAGCGAAAGCTGAAGGAGATATTCCGCGCCATCGAATTTGAGAAGCGCTACGATAAAAAGGATATCATCGAGGCTTATCTCAACAGGGTCTACTTCGGCCACGGGCGTTACGGCATCGGCGCCGCAGCCGACCTCTACTTTGGCAAGGACGTAAGTAAGCTTACGCTTGCGGAGATGTGTTCCATCGTTGGCATAACGAACAACCCCTCGCTTTACAGCCCTTACGTTTCCATAGAGAACAATAAACACAGGCAGGAGATTATTCTGAGCAAGATGGAGGAGCTCGGATATATAGACCACGAGACCTGCCTTGCCGCGAAGGCCGAAGAGCTCCACTTCCAACCCTTCCGCCAGTCCCTGAACACCGGAGTTACCGTCTATTCGTACTACGTCGATACCGTCATAAGAGACGTCCGCGACTATCTTATGGAGTCTCGCGGGATCTCTGAATGGGACGCAAACTTCCTCCTCTACCACGGCGGTCTCAGCATTTACAGCTGCATAGATATGGATATCCAGGACAAGGTGGATTCCATCTATCAGAATCTTGAAAACTTTGACCGCCCCTCCGCCTCTGGAAAGCAGCTCCAGTCTGCTATAGTTATCCAGAATCCGTACACCGGCGACATCGTAGCCCTCTCGGGCGGCGTCGGCACGGATAAGGCTGCCGGAGGTCTCAACCGCGCGGCGGGCAAGCTTGCGAGGCGTCCGACCGGATCCTCGATAAAGCCCCTTTCGGTCTACGGTCCCGCGATGGATTCGGGGCTCCTTACCCTTGACACCACCTATGAGGACGAGCCGGATATCCAGCTTCTCGGAACGACCTGGTACCCGAAGAACGCGGACAGAAAGTATTCCGGCGTTATCACGGTGCGCTACGCTATACAGCAGTCGAAAAACACCGTAGCCGCTCAGGTGCTCGACCAACTCACCCTTGAGGTGTCGTACGATTTCCTTAAAAACAAGGTCAATTTCCAAAGTCTTGAGCCCGAGGATATGGTTTACTCCGCCCTCGCCCTCGGTCAGCAGACTTACGGCGTCACTCCGCGCGAAATGGCTGCAGGCTTCTCCGTTTTCGTTAATAACGGAGTCTTCACCGAGGGACGCACGTTCTCAAGGATATACGATTCCGAGGGCGCGCTTATCTATAACAACATTCCCGAGTCTAAGGCCGTTTTCCTGAACGAGAGCACGGCCTACTGGATGACGGACGTTATGAAAGAGGTCATGACCGTCGGAACAGGCACGGCCGCAAAGATATCCAATATGCCCTGCGCCGGAAAGACCGGAAGCACGACCTCCAACAACGACCGCTGGTTCGTAGGCTACACCCCTTATTACGTCTGCGCCGTTTGGACGGGGTACGACATTCCCGAGGCAATACCCACAAAGGGCGGCAGCCCGGCAAACCACGTTTGGAAGCAGGTTATGGAACTCGTTCACGAGGATCTGCCGTATAAGGATTTCACAGTCCCGAGCGATACGGAGCAGCGCTACGTGCCCGGCGTCGGTGCGGCAATTTCCTACTATGCCCGCGGCATCCTCCTCTATCCCGACGGGGGCTTCGAGGTGCTGTACTCCGAGGAGGTCGGAAAGCACGCCGCAGGCCGCGAGGTCACGGTGACCGCGAAGGAGCTCGAAGGCTATACCCTGACGAGCGAAAAGAAAGTAACTCTCACTCTCGACGCTTATCTGAGCGACAACACAGCAGAGTTTATCTACGTCTCCGACACTCCCCCTGAGCCGGAATACACGGTTATTTATACCGACGGGGTTTCTGATGAGGCTATCTTCGAGGATCAGAGCTTCTATGGGCTTCACGCCGGAGATCCCACCCCGTCGTTTACCGGAAGCCTGTACCGCGAGGGCTACGTATTCATGGGCTGGTATCCCGAGCTCTCGGACACCGTTACCGATACGGAGGTATATGCCGCGCAATGGGAGCCCGCTCAGCCGGATGAGCCCGATGAGCCGGAGATACCGGACGAGCCGGATAATCCTGACGAGCCCGAAGTGCCCGATAACCCCGATAATCCCGATGAGCCCGTTACTCCGGACGAGCCGGATAATCCCGATGAGCCGGTTGAACCAATAGAGCCCGATGAGCCGATCGAGCAGCCGCCTGACGACCCGGAGTTACCGCCCGGTGAAGAATGATATATCACTGCCCGCCATAACGGCGGGCAGTATTTTATACTAAGAGAGTCTTTTTGCTCTGTCGGCAAGTCTCGTTATTATCACGGCTGCCTCGGAGCGTTTTATGCTGTCGTCAGGTCTGAAATAACCCCCGTAGCCGCCTATTATCCCGGCCTCAAAGAGCGAGTCTATCGCCTCGCTTTCAGATGCGTCTGAAAAGCCCGCGTTTTCTCTTATCTTTTCAAGCTCATTTTTCGGGAAGTATCGGTAAATAAGCCCGGCAAGCTCAGAGCGCGAAATCATCTCGCTGCAGTTATCCCTTGAGAGCTTAACCCCCCACTTCTCCAGATATGTGTAATAAGGCTCGTACCATCTTCCGCCGCCCGAAAAGCTCTCGTTATCTCCCCAGTATGCGCTTATCGCCCGCGCCGTAAGCGTCACCGCCTGAGCCCAGGTCAAGGTACCGTCCGGCGTCATCTTGCCGCCTCCCGTGCCCGATACGAGGCCAAGCTCGTAAGCCTCCCTTATCTCTGTGTAATACCAGCTGCCCTCGTTCACATCCGTAAAACCGGCGTATTCCCTGAGCCTTCTATATGAGCCTATCAGCTCGCTTTTCACCGGGCCGACTATGAACGACAGTACGTAGCCCTTGCCCGTTAAGAACCTTCTGTTAAACTCCGCCCAGCTCACCGTTGCCGTTCTAATAAGCCCCTTGCCGTCTCCGTTACCCTCAAGGTAGGTTATAGAGCCGGAGTCAAATTCAATTATTATTAGCGAGTGACCCACCCCGCCGTTATAGCTCCCGTCCTTCTCCGGTGTGGTGCGCATAAGCGAGCCCGGCACCACTCCCCAGCTTATAAACGAGGAATAAGATACTGTCGCGGCATAGCCGTGTAGCTTCGATGAGTTAAGCCAGGTATCGGACGCACCGTGATACGGAACGTCGCCGAAAAGGGCGTTAAATACGGCGTTGGCGTAGATATAGCACGTAGTCCCCGAAAACACTCTGCCGGAGGATTTTTCTCTTATGTAATACGTTTTTCCCGGGTACACCGTCCGCGTGTCCTTCGGGGCGAGCACCTCTACCGTGCAGTCGATATCATCGTAAAGCCCGATTCTGCCCTCGAATATTCCGCCCAGCTCAAGAGCCCCCGCAGGGAAACTCAACATCAGCGCCGCTAAAAAAGCAAGGATCAGTTTTTTTATCATTTTTACGTCCTCCTTTTTTAGTCAATTATAGCTTGTGCGCACTATTTTGGCAAGATATTGACGGATATTACATAATATTACCATTTTTTTGCACTTTTATCGGCTTTTTAGTTTTTCTTCCCATTCCGGTTTTTTTGTGGTATACTTTAAGCTACCGTCAGCTACAAAACAGAAAGGAGCTGAGCCGTGCTTTTCAAGCTGTTTCTGACCTTTGCCAAGATTGGCGCGATGACCTTTGGCGGGGGATACGCTATGCTTCCTATTCTTCAGCGCGAGGTGGTCGAAAAGCAGAAATGGGCGACCGACGAGGAGATCGCCGATTATTTCGCTATCGGTCAATGCACTCCCGGCGTTATCGCCGTTAACACCGCGACGTTTATCGGGCAGAAGACTGCCGGCATCCCCGGCGGGATAATCGCCACCCTCGGCGTCGTGTTTCCCTCGCTTATCATAATCTCCGCCCTTGCCGGAGTGATAACCATATTTGCCGACCTTGCCTGGGTGAAGAACGCCTTTGCGGGAATCCGCGTCTGCGTCTGCGTCCTAATCTTCAACTCGGTGCTGAAGCTGTGGAAGTCGTCGGTTAAGGACCTTTGGGGCATACTTATCTTTATCGCCGTTCTCGCGGCATCGCTTTTATTATCCGTATCCCCAATAGTATTCGTGCTCGTTTCGGCCCTCGCGGGCATACTTATCAAGGCTATGGAGGTGAAGAAGTAATGCTTTACCTTCAGCTCTACTGGGAGTTTTTCAAGACCGGGCTTTTCGCCGTCGGCGGAGGTCTCGCCACCCTGCCCTTCCTTTACCGGATGGCTGACGCAACGGGCTGGTTTACGAGAGCTCAGCTCACGGATATGATTGCCGTTTCTGAATCCACACCCGGTCCGATAGGCGTTAATATGGCAACCTACGTCGGTTATATCACCGGCCTGAAGGACGGGCCTGTTGCCGCCGTTCTCGGAGCGGCGATCGCCACCCTCGGTCTCATCACTCCCTCGATAATCATTATCCTGATAATAGCGAAATTCCTTAAGGCATTCGGCGGA
>ONGN01000025.1 GCA_900317385.1 uncultured Eubacteriales bacterium | reverse complement strand
TCACGGAGGAGCAGGCGGTAAACGGTGACCATATCGGTATAGGTATCGCCGTTCTTTAAGTACTCCGTCTGCTCTGTTGTATATGCAACGTAGTAATCGCTGCCGATCTTGGTGAGCTCAGCGTTCGCAAGGGTCTGTCCCTCGGGAAGAGCCATCTTGGAGACGGTCCACTCGGATCCGTTCCACAGGGCCAAGTTCAGCGCGGACTGAGTGCCCTGAACGTCCAGGAGGGACTTGCGGGTCGCGAGCTGATAGTTTTTGACCTGGGTGGGAAGGCCCTTCGCGGTCTGATACGCGGAATAGGCCGCATAGGCCGTTCCGTCGTCGCCGGTCTCGGTGCTTCCGAAGAACACGGCATTGCCGTCAAAGGCTGTCGCAGGCATAAATACGTAATCATAAGCCGCGTTGTCGTTCACGACGGAGGGAACGCTGAACCCGGAGCCGCCGGAATAGGTGTAGATAGTGCTGTCGCCGTCCTGCGTCGCCGTTTCGGTGAAGCTCCAGGAGGCCGCTTTAACTACGGTATTATCGGCGGCGTACTTGACCCTGTTCTGCATCCAGGCGTTGTAGCTGTCGAGGCTCTCGTAATAGGCGTACCACTCGTCGTAGACCGCCTTCGCGGAGTCGTACGCCGCCTTGTCGGTCAGATACTCGCCGTATGCGGTCTGAGCGGCTTCGTATGCCGCTTTCGCCTCGGCGTAGCTTGAGTAGCCCGAGGCGGGCTTATACCACTTGCCCTCGGACTCCTCCCAGCCGGTGCTCGGATCGGGCTCCGTGTCGGAGACCGTGTAGTAATCGGTCTCAGCGGGCTCCGTTACCTCAGCGGGAGCGGCGGGAGCCGCTATGGTCTTGTAGTTATCCGCGTTCATCTCGGCGCCGCTGGCGGAGTATTTAGCCGAAGCGGGCTCGGCGGGCGCTGTCGCCGTCGCCATCGGAGTCGCATAGCTTGTCCATACGGCGTGGATGGTAAACGGTGTGTCGCTGCCGGACTTTGCGCCCGTTTCGACCCAGAGGTCAAGGTCAAGGTCGCCGGTAAGGTCGTTATCCAGAACTATGTACGGGGTCGCGCTCGAGGGATCGACCGGATTTACAAGTCCGTAAGCCGCCGTGCCGCTGCCGCCTTCAAGGTAGCCGAGCTCGGAGAGGACTATTGCCGTCCTGTCCTCAGCCGCAGGAGCCGTGCGCGAAATCGTATAGGCTACGAAGCTGCGCTCTCCCGCTCTGATAACGCGGTACTGTGTGCCGGGGACTATGTTTTCCGAAAGGTTGGCGGCGTCCATCGAGCTGCCGTAGCCGGAGACCTGGAAGGGTACGGTCGGGTCGTTCGGATCATAAGCCTGGGTCGAGAAATCAGACTTGAGGTTATCCTCCGGGGTGTAGAGCGTCTGGCTCGCGGTCTTGTCTGCGGGCGGGCGTATAGTCACTCCGGCGTCCGTATCGTCGGCGTCAGCCTCGACCATGCCGTTCAGGAAGCTCCAGCCGAAGCTCCAGTCGTCGCCGTCGTACTCGATATTGTAGGATACGAACTCGAGCTCGTAGGTGAAGAACACGAGAACGACGCGCAGCGCAATTCCTATGCTGGCGGAGAAGCTTTCGACCGAGGCGGGATAGTACATAAAGTTCCCCGTCGTCTCGGTAGTCTTCGGCAGGCTCGGATCGTAATTCTCGTTGTAAGCGCAGAGCACGAACTCCGCTCCGATGCTCGGATGGATGAAGAGCTCGACCTTCAGAAGATCGACTCCGATGCCCGCTCCGATCTCAAGATCGAGCTGCGGGGCGATATGAATGCCGTTCCAGTGAACGAAGTCGTAGATGCCGACGATCTTAGCGAGATAGGTGATCTTCGTCTTGTCGATCACGGGCTCGTCGCTCTCTTCCTCGTCGTCCTCAAAGCTGAGGGCGGTGAGCACTACTCGAACGGTCTCGGAAAGGTCCATGCCGTCCTTCTGCTTGAATACGACCTGGGTCTCCGAGGTTCCGTCGGAGCTTATAACGCCCGCGATGTACTTATCGCTGTCGCTCGGCTCGACCCAGCTTCCGTTTCTCTTGACCTGGATCTCCATATAGAGCTTTCCGTCGAACCGGATATTGAAGGCCTTTTTGTTCGTTTCGAACGTATAGGTCTCGGGCGCGAACTTCTCGCCCTCGTAGTTATCGGAATAGTGGGCTACGGTGACCGCGTTTGCAGCCTTGTCCGCAGTTCTCGCGTCGATTATCGGGGCATCGTCCTTGGCGTCGCGGATAACGCCGAGGCCGGTCTTGAGCTCGATCGCGAATTTCACGTCGAAGTACAGGTAGAGCGGCGGGAAAACGGTAAATCTCGCCTGAGCCTTGAATTCAAGCTCGCCCGCGATGCCTACCTCCCACGCGGAGAAGTAATATCCGTTATCCAGCGGGTTATACTGCCACATAAACGCGGTGCAGAACGAGAGCTTTACCGAGAATTTGGAGGAGGTGACCGACTTCGTTGCGGTACCCTTCGCGTCGTAGGCGTCCTTCAAAAGGTCGTCGCCGAGCTTCGGCTTTTTGAAGAAGTCGGCGTACTGGGTCCAGGCCTCCTTGTTCGCAGTACCGAAGCCCTTGCCCTCGCCCTGGTTGCCTTCTCTCTCGGCGGCGACGAGCGGGATGCTTATGGCAAAACCGACGCTGTTGTCGTCGAAGAGGATGGTGACGTATTCGGTGACTCCGACCTCGTTCGAGCCGAAGTTCATATCGAAGGGCATATTGAACTCCTGGAGCTCGCTCTCTTTGCCGTCCTTGCCCTTGCCTCCGCCGGAATCCATCTTCGTCTTGCTGTCGTTTGCGCTGCTGTTATCTTTGTTTTCCTTCAGATACGAGGAATCCGGCACGGTGCTGAAGGCGGCGACCGTAACGCTGTCCGGCTTGACCGCGTACTCCGTTTTGTCGGCGGCGGCCGCTATGGTGCCGGTGTCGGCCTTCTGGATCTGGCTGACGATGGCGACGGTGCTCGTGCCGACGAGGGACGCGAGGTAGCCGTTCATCTGCTTCAGTGCAGAGTCGGAAGAGAACTCGCAGATCACCGTGCCGCTTACAAGCTTTTCCTTCCAGCCCGACCCGGGCACTACGAAAACGCCCTTGCCGGAGAGGTTGTTCGTTTTCGGCACGCGCGGGGTCTCATATGAGAAGAGGTTGTTCTCATACCAGTTCGGCGTCCAGACGTATTCGGTGCCGGCGCTGTTGAGCTGCGGGGGATTTTTGTCTCCGCCGAGCGGCACGGTTACGATCTGCTTTGCCTGTGCCTTGGCGGTGAACGCCTCGTGGCCGTCGGAGGTGTGTTTCCCCGAAGCGTCGACGCCGCTTATTACGTAGTTATACTTTTTCTGCTCGGCGGTAAGTCCGGAGTAGTCGCCGGACTTCGGGTCGACAGCCGTGATGACCGCCGGGAGTACCTGCGCCTTGTAATCCTCCTCGCCCTCGATAACGTCGAGGCAGCGCGGGGTCATATTGTAGCAGATTATAAGGTAGTACTGGCCGAATTTGCCGCCGCCGAGGCTGACGGGCTGAAGCTCGAGCTCGTTGAGTGAGTCGCCGTCGTTCACGAAGCGGATGAATTCGTCCTTCGTGGTCTTGCCGTCGCTCTTCTTATCGAGCATGAAAAGACCCGTTTCCGAATCGTAGCTTCCGCTTATCTTCTCATCGCCGTCGGCGTCGAGATAGAGGCCGATCCAGGAGAAACTGAGGTCCATAGAATTCTTGAAGTGCTGGAATTTCTCGTGGTAATAGTCGATGTTGAGACCGCCCACCATATCCTCGGCGGTAAGGTAGATCTTTGCGTCGCCCGGATAAGCCTTGCCGTTTACGAGGAGAAGATCGCTCTTCGGAAGGCCGAAGCAGATCCACTGGACGTTCTGCGGGATCTCCGGCATTATCCACTTGGTTCCGCTCAGGTTCGCGCTACTCGGGCTGCCTGCGGGCTGGTCTTTTGTGTTCGTCTTGGAGTAGTCGGCCTTTGAGCTGTCGTAAATGCTCTGCATATAGGTGATGGAGGCAGAGGCGAAGCAGTGATCGTACTGTCCGTTGTAGTTGTTGAATAGCTGTGCTATCTCATCGGAGTCGGGTTCGCCCTGGGCGTCACGCGGAAGAGACGTGGCGAGATTGACCGTTATCTTCGTGTTGCGGACGTAAACTACTCTGAATCTGAAGTAGTTGTTCTGTATCTCGGAAACGGTAAGCGGATTGGATTCCGTCCCGACCAGGGTGATCGTGTATACTCCGTCCTTAACGGATGAGGTGAACTTCGTAAACTTCGTCCAGTTCTTCCCGTCGGTGGAGCTCATTACCTCAACGGTGCTGACGCTCATTCCCGCGACGGCGCCCGGGGTAACGGTTATCGTAGAGCCTACGTAGACCTCGTTATTGTTGCTTGCGCCGCCGGTCTTTATCTCGACTCTCGGGAAGTAATTTTCGTAGTTCTTGATCTCCGCGCAATTCGCGGGAGCAGTGTTCTTGTCGTTAGGCGTCGCTATATCGACGGAGAAAGCCGCGCTTCTGAAATGTCTGCGGGTCATGATGAGGCGCTGGAGCCATACCATACTGTCCGCGTTGAGCTCGTCCTGCTCGTGCGAGGCGGTGCTGTAATAGGACATATTCAGCTTTACCGTCACCTTGCCGGTGCTCGAGAAGTTCCCCTTATACGCGGAGGTGTAGGGGTTTGCCCAATCGTTGTCGTTCGTATCACAGCCGTAGATCATCCAGCTCTTGTTGAGCGGGCCGGAGCCCTCGCGCTTCGTCTTGGAGGGCTCGCTAAGCGAGTAGCTGCCGTTCTTTACGTTCAGCGTCGGAACGAGCTAGGAATATTTGTAGGTAAATCCGTCAAGATACGAGGTATCGTGAGCGTAATAGGTCTTTACGCTCGCAATATACGACGAATATTTCTGACCGCCAACACTCGCTAAATCGCCGTTCAGCTCGGCTGAGCAGTTCGTTTTGCCGGTAAGGGCTACGCCCATATCCAGCGTTATCGCGTCGCTGTAGCCGCCGCCGTTAGTTCCGCCGAGCTCGTTCGTCTTATCCCCGGAACCAAGGAGGTTTCCGCTGGTGCCGTTCTTTGAGAAGTTTGCCTTCGCCGCGAGATTTTCGGTGTTTTTCCAGGTACCCTTGCCGGAGAAGTCGAGGGTCGCCTGGCTCGCGTCGAACTCATAGGATTGGGTCGAATACTCGCCCCCGTCGACCGTGTAGGGTATGAGCCCGATCGGCTCGGCTTCGTCGGCATCGACCTTGACCTGCTTTCCGGTCGCGGCTTCCGTGCCGCCGTTTGCCGCCGTGGGATTGTCGCGGACGGCGGAGGTCACGTCCACGGACTCTGAGTCGTACAGGATGGACGCGAGATTAGTGGCGTCGCCCGTGCCGGAATTCACAAGGGATACCGTGGCGGCGTCAGTCGTGAGGGCGCAGTTATCGTCGCCCTTCAGCCCGGAGATCTTTACGCTGAAGGTACGCGCCTCATCGTAAGCGTTCTGATCGTCGATAAGCTGGACGGTGATCGGAAGCTCGGTCACGTTTCCGTAGAGCATAAGAGTGCCGGAGGCCGCGACGTAGTCCGTTCCCGCCTTGGCGGTCCCGTCCTCGGTAGAATACTCCACCGTAACGGGGCGCTCGACGCCGCCCTCGCGGCGGACGATGAGCTTTACGCTGCCGTCGGCCTTGTCGGCGTCGACGGTCTCAACGGTAAAGCCGACAGTGCTCGGATTGGACTCGTTTACGTCGTTCAAGTGGTAAAGCAGGGTCTCCGACCCGCTGTAGACCTCGCCGCCGTCGGTATAGGCTATCATAAAGGTCGCGCCCTCTATGCACTCGACAGCGTCGTCGGTATTGGCGTGGATGTGGATCTCCTTCTTCCACTCGCCCTCGGCGAAGGTGAGGCTGAAGATCCAGCCGGAATACATATCGTCGGGATCAATAAGCTCAAGCGCCGTAAACGTGGGCTCGGGGTTGAGCTCGATATCCGCCGGCATCTCCTTGAGCACCTCTTCGGGCTCTTTCTCGTATGCCTCGCCGGAAAGAGACGCGGTGCAGTATCTCTCGCCGTTTACGGTGTATACGCAGCGGAAGTCGTACTCGTCGAGATATTCCCCGTCCATCGGAAGTGTCGCGCCGTTGTCGCCGCCGACGTCGATCCATCTGCCGCCGTACCGGACCTGCCACTGATACGCCTCGGCCTCAACGGAGAGGCTCAGCTCGTATCCCTCGTCGTCAGTCCCGACGACTACGGCGGCATCCCCCGCCTCGGGAGCGGGAAGCTTGCCTACAGGCTGATACTCGGCGACGGGGAGAGGATTTTCCACCTCGATCGTTACGTCATCCCCGCTGAGCGCGTATCCGTAATACGCGGATCCGTCCTCATTCGGCACAAGGAGCGGCGAATAGGTGATATACGCCGTTGCTCTGCCGTTCGTGCCGCCGAGACGGTAGACGGTAACGACGGTGTCGTCGCCCTCGCTTGCCTCGACAGCGGTCACGTTGAAGGAAAAGGCTCCGAAAGGATATGCCTCGTCCCAGCTTTCGTCTATTTCGGTCGTGTTGCCCTCTGAGTCGACGAGGACGATCTCCTCGGCAGCCTGAGAGGCGGTCTCGGCTCCGTCGGCGTCCCTGTACGCAAGGGCGGGCTGGGCAACCTGAAACAGCATCAGGAAGCTCAGCAGCATGCTGAGGATTTTTACAGATGTGCTCTTCATAGTGATTCCTCCGGTTCTTAAAGAATTCAACAGAGTATGCGCGAAAGATATCCTACCAATTATACAATATAACAAAAACGCCGATTTTGCAATAATCAATACTGATTAAATGCAAAATCGGCAGTTTGCTCAATAATGTTCAGGAGTCTTTGCGGAGAAGGTCTGTAAGCTTTTTGGAATAGAAAAAATCGTGCATCATGGCGTCAAATTCCGCCCACATCGGCAGGGTCTCGCAGGCCGAGGCGCGGGGGCACTCCTTCGCGCCCGACGCAAGGCAGGCTACGGGGGCTATCGTCCCCTCCATGAGCTCAAGTATCTCACCAACGGAGTAATCTTTCGGCTCTCTCACGAGCCTATAGCCTCCGCCCTTCCCGCTCGCGCCCTCGATAAGCTCGGCGTTAACGAGGTCCTTTACGATTATCTCAAGGTATTTTTTTGAGATCCCCTGCCTCTCGGCGACGTCCTTCAGCGGTATGAAGCCCGCCTCTCCCCTCTCGGCAAGGTCGAGCATAACGCGCAGCGCGTACCTTCCTCTCGTCGATATCATAATTATGTCCACCCTTCAGTTTTCTTTTTACCTATTATACCTCAAGGTAAATAGGTATTCAAGTCTTTTTATTTGCCTATTGACTTAGTAGGTGAATAGGAGTATAATCCGTATTAAAGAAAACGAAGGGAGAAAAAGACAGTGATCTACGCAGATAACGCGGCGACGACGAAAATGAGCGACGCCGCCGCAGAGACTATGCTCTATGTGATCCGCGAGAGCTACGGCAACCCCTCGAGCCTTTACGCCGTCGGTCAGAGGGCGAAGGAGATCGTTGAGGACGCACGGCGCGATATCGCCTCCGCCATCGGAGCCGAGCCTCGCGAGATAGTTTTCACCTCGGGCGGGAGCGAGGCCGACAATCAGGCGATACTCTCCGCCGCCGAGCTCGGAAAAAGGAGCGGCAAAACGCACGTGATATCCTCAGCCTTTGAGCATCACGCCGTTCTGCACACGCTGAAGAAGCTCGAAAAGCAGGGCTTTGAGATAACCCTGCTCGACGTTCACGAGGACGGTATCGTCCGCCCCGAGGAGGTCGAGGCGGCGATAAGAGAGGACACCTGCCTCGTTACGATAATGTACGCGAACAACGAGATAGGCACCATCCAGCCGATCAGAGAGATAGGCGCGATATGCAGAAAGCACGGGGTGCTGTTCCACACGGACGCGGTCCAGGCGGTAGGCCATATCCCCGTAAACGTAGTCGACGATAATATCGACCTTCTCTCCTCCTCCGCTCACAAGTTCCACGGGCCGAAGGGCGTCGGCTTCCTCTACGCCCGAAAGGGCGTCAGGCTCTCGAACCTTATCGAGGGCGGAGCGCAGGAGCGCGGAAAGCGGGCGGGAACGGAGAACGTGCCGGGCATAGCCGCTATGGCGACCGCTCTCAAGGAGGCTGAGGCGAAGATCATCGAGAACTCCGCGCTCATCTCCGAAAAGCGCGACAGGCTGATACGCGGGCTTTCCGAGATATCGCACTCGGCGCTTAACGGCGATAAGCAAAAACGGCTTCCCGGAAACGTCAGCTTTTGCTTCGAGGGCATCGAGGGCGAGAGCCTGCTTTTGCTTCTGGACGACAGGGGCATCTGCGCCTCGTCGGGCAGCGCCTGCACCTCTGGCTCTCTCGACCCGAGCCACGTTCTTTTGGCTATCGGCAGAGTCCACGACGTGGCGCACGGGTCCCTGCGGCTTACGATAGACGAGACGCTCTCCGACGACGACGTCGACTATATCGTAAGCTCGGTGAAAGAGGTCGTAGGTTACCTGCGCGGCTTCTCCCCGATCTGGCGCGATCTCTGCGCCGGCAAAAAGCAGTTCATTTTGTAATAATATATAAGGAGGCAGTGAAATGGCACTTTACAGCGAGAAGGTCATGGACCATTTCCGCAATCCCCGCAACGTCGGCGTCATCGAGGACGCGGACGGCGTCGGCGAGGTCGGAAACGCGAAATGCGGCGATATAATGAAGATGTATCTTAAAATCGAGGACGAGATCATTAAGGACGTGAAGTTCGAGACCTTCGGCTGCGGCAGCGCGATAGCTTCAAGCTCGATGGCTACCGAGCTAATCAAGGGAAAGCCCGTGGCAGACGCAATGAAGCTCACGAACAAGGCTGTCGCCGAGGCACTTGACGGGCTCCCCGATTACAAGATGCACTGCTCAGTCCTCGCGGAGGAGGCTATCCGCTCCGCCCTTGAGGATTACGAAAAAAAGAAAAATTCTTAAATTACCTATTGACATAGTAGGTTTATGCTGTTATAATGGCGACGTTCAAACGAACAGATCAACGATACTCACAAGGAGGCGAAACCGATGCTCAGAACTTTCAGCGCAAGCTTCAGCGGCGTTATGTGTTGTCGAATGCTTATCTCCCGGGCATATCATATGGCTGGGGCGTTCGGCTCTGCGTCGGCGCGCCTCATAGCGGTGCGATGTAAGTAATTTACCGCATTCCCCCATTTGCCCGGGAGCTTTTACGAGAAAGCCCCCGGCTTTCTTTTTGCCCGGCGCAGCAAATAATATTTTAAGGAGAAATCAAAAATGAGCAAGTATAAATTCGAGACCCTTCAGCTTCACGTCGGCCAGGAAGAGGCCGATCCCGCGACCGATTCCCGCGCCGTTCCCATTTACCAGACCACCTCTTACGTTTTCCATAACAGCAAGCACGCCGCCGACCGCTTCGGTCTTGCCGACGCAGGGAATATTTACGGCAGGCTCACGAACTCCACTCAGGACGTTTTTGAGAAGAGAGTTGCCGCCCTCGAGGGCGGAAGCGCGGCTCTCGCCGTCGCCTCCGGAGCCGCCGCAATCACCTACACCATCGAGGCGCTTGCCGCGAACGGCGGTCACATCGTGGCGCAGAAGACGATATACGGCGGAAGCTACAACCTTCTCTCCCACACCCTGCCCCAGTACGGAGTCACGACGACCTTCGTGGACGCCCACGATTTAGGCGAGGTCGAGGCGGCGATACAGGAAAACACGAGGGCGATATATCTTGAGACCCTTGGAAATCCGAACAGCGACATTCCCGATATCGACGCGATAGCCGAGATAGCCCACAAGCACGGTCTCCCCCTCGTTATCGACAACACCTTCGGGACCCCCTATCTCATCCGCCCGATAGAGCACGGCGCCGATATAGTCGTACATTCCGCAACGAAGTTTTTGGGCGGTCACGGCACTACCCTCGGCGGAGTGATAGTCGAGTCCGGAAAGTTCGATTGGAGCGCGAGCGGGAAATACCCCAACATAGCCGCCCCTAACCCGAGCTATCACGGAGTATCCTTCTACGACGTCGTCGGCCCCGCCGCCTTCGTCACCTACATTCGCGCCATACTCCTCCGCGATACGGGCGCTTCGATATCCCCCTTCAACGCTTTCCTGCTCCTGCAGGGCGTAGAGACCCTTTCGCTCAGGCTTGAGCGCCACGCTGAGAACACGAAGAAGGTGGTCGAGTACCTGAGCTCTCACCCGCTCGTTGAAAAGGTCAACCACCCCTCCCTGCCCGATCATCCCGACCACGCTCTCTATGAGAAGTACTTCCCGAACGGAGGCGCCTCGATATTCACCTTTGAGATAAAGGGCGGTCAGAAAGAGGCCTGGGCGTTCATAGATAACCTCAAGATATTCTCACTCTTGGCGAACGTGGCGGACGTAAAGAGCCTCGTTATCCACCCCGCCTCCACGACCCATTCCCAGCTTTCGGAGGAGGAGCTTCTGGATCAGGGCATCAAGCCGAACACGATCCGCCTCTCCATCGGCACCGAGCACATCGACGATATCATCGCAGACCTTGAAAACGGCTTCGCCGCAATTGAATAAAGAAAGAAGGAAATAAAAATGTCAAACGTATATAAGGGAACCCTCGGTCTAATCGGAAACACCCCGCTCGTTGAGGCGGTCAATCTTGAAAAGGAGCTCGGTCTCGGGGCGACCGTCCTCGTAAAGCTCGAATACTTCAACCCCGCAGGAAGCGTCAAGGACAGGATCGCGAAGGCGATGATAGAGGACGCCGAGGCGAAGGGGCTCCTCAAGCCCGGCTCGGTCATAATCGAGCCCACCTCCGGCAACACCGGCATAGGTCTTGCGGCAATAGCCGCCGCGAAGGGCTACCGCATAATACTCACGATGCCCGAGACGATGAGCGTTGAGCGCAGGAACATTCTAAAGGCCTACGGCGCCGAGCTCGTCCTCACCGAGGGCGCGAAGGGCATGAAGGGCGCCATAGCGAAGGCTGAGGAGCTCGCGAAGGAAATTCCCTCGAGCTTCATCCCCGGTCAGTTCGTAAACCCCGCAAACCCCGCCATCCACAAAGCTACCACAGGCCCGGAGATCTGGCGCGATACCGACGGCAAGGTCGATATCTTCGTCGCCGGAGTCGGCACCGGCGGCACGGTCACCGGCACGGGCGAATATCTGAAGGAGCAGAATCCCGATATCAAGGTCGTCGCGGTCGAGCCCTCCGACTCCCCCGTCCTCTCCGAGGGTCACGCGGGCCCGCATAAGATACAGGGCATCGGCGCGGGCTTCGTGCCGGACGTGCTGAACACGAAGATTTACGACAGAGTATTCCCCGTTCAGAACGCGGACGCCTTCGCGACGGCGAAACTGCTCGCGAGGAAAGAGGGTATCTCCGTCGGCATCTCCTCCGGCGCGGCTCTCTACGCCGCCATCGAGCTTGCGAAGTTAGAGGAGAACAAGGGCAAGACCATCGTAGCCCTTCTCCCCGACAGCGGCGACCGCTATTACTCCACTCCCCTCTTCACAGAAGCGTGAAAGTTATAGTCGGCCTCTCCGGAGGCGTTGACAGCTCCGTCGCGGCCTGCCTTCTCAAGAAGGCGGGCTGCGACGTTATCGGCGTAACTCTCCGCACCTGGGACAGCGGCTCGAGCCGCTGCTGCGAAATAGACTCAGCGAGGGAGTCTGCGCGGGCGCTTTGCATCCCCTACCGGGTGATAAACTGCGTTTCCGCCTTCAGGGACAAGGTGGAGAAGCCGTTTATTGAAAGTTATCTTCGGGGCATTACCCCGAATCCCTGCGTTATCTGCAACCGCTTTGTAAAGTGGGAGTGGATGCTCTACGCCGCTGACGTGATGGACGCGGACGCCGTCGCCACGGGTCACTTTGCATCCGTCGTCCGCCTTGAAAACGGGCGGTACACCGTCAAAAAGGCGGCGGACGCGAAAAAGGATCAGAGCTATATGCTATACCGCCTTACCCAGGCAGAGCTTTCGAGGACCGTTCTCCCGCTCGGCGGGCTTACAAAGGCCGAGGTGCGCAAGATAGCGCGTGACGCCGGGCTCCCTTCGGCGGAGATGCCGGACTCTCAGGAGGTGTGCTTCGTCTCTGAGGGAAGCTACGCAGACCTCGTCAAAAGCCGCGCGCCGGAGGATTATCCGGATGAGGGAAACTTCGTAGACGAGGACGGGCATATTCTCGGCACGCACCGGGGCATTTTCCGCTACACCGTGGGTCAGCGAAGGGGTCTCGGTCTCGCTCTCGGCTATCCCGCCTTCGTTAAGGAGATCAGGGCTGGCACAAACGAGGTCGTGATCGGAAGCGCAGAGTCACTTTACGTTTCCGAGATATTGTGCCGCGAGCTGAGCTTTATGAGCATACCGCAGCTTCGGCGCGGGGAAGCACTGCCCTGTATGGCAAAAATACGCTATCACCACGAGGCTCGAAGCGCGACGATAGCCTCAGATGGCGATGGCGCCGTAAGGCTCTCATTCTCCTCCCCGGTTAGGGCGCCCGCCCCGGGTCAGTCCGCTGTTTTCTATGATGAGAACGGCCTTATTATCGGCGGCGGGATAATTGAATAAACCCCTTTTCAAGCTCCCCGTTCTCTGCTATACTTTCAGTATCAAAATACGAGGAGTGTAAGAGCCGTGAGAGCATGGACTAAGGAAGAGCGCTACCGCGTTTTAAAAAGCGCCGAGGAGATACGCCCCCTCCACGAGCGCACCGCAAAGTCAGATTACCGCCAGCAGTATCACATTCAGAGCGTCACAGGTCTATTGAACGACCCCAACGGCTTCGTTTTCCACAACGGGCTCTGGCATCTCTTCTACCAGTGGTGCCCCTGGGGCGCAGTCCACGGGCTGAAGTACTGGTATCACACGGTGTCGAGCGATCTCGTGACCTGGAAAAATCTCGGCGCCTGCATAAGGCCGGATACGGAATTCGACAACAAGGGCGCATACTCAGGCTCCGCCCTGCCCACGGGCGACTCCGTGTATCTCTACTACACGGGAAATCACAGAGACGAGGACTGGACGCGGAAGTCCTACACCTGCCTTGCCCTGCTTAAGGACGACGGGACGGCCGAGAAGCTTCCGCCGCTCTACGGGCCGAATCCCGGCTACACCGAGCATCAGCGCGACCCGAAGATCATCTACAGGAAAGAGACGGGCAAATACTATATAGTTCTCGGGGCTCAGACCCTTGATAAAAAAGGCCGCGTGATAATATACAGCTCCGACTCTCCTACCGGGGATTGGAGCTTTGCGGGCGAGCTGAAGGTTCCCGGCTTTGAGGACTTCGGCGATATGTGGGAGTGTCCCTCGATCGAGACGATAAGCGGCTACGACGTGCTTCTGTTTTGCCCGCAGCATTTGACTCTGCCCGGCAGGGGCGGCACCGTCCACCACAACGGGTATCTTCTGGGCCATATGGATTGGGAGAGCCTTACGTTCTTGCCGGACAATACGAGCTTCCACGTTCTTGACTTCGGCTTTGATTCATACGCCGCCGAGTGCGCCGCAAATCCGAACGATCAGACTAAGGCGACTCTCGTCGCCTGGATGGGCCTTCCGGACGCGGAGTATCCCACCGACGAGGAGGATTGGTCCGGCTGCCTCACCCTGCCCCGTGAACTGCGGGTAAGGGACAGGAGGCTTATTCAGCAGCCGCTCGACGCTCTTCGCGCACTGAGAGGCAGGAAGCTCGACCTTGAGGCGAGCGCCCTTCTCCCCCGCGTATGCGAGATGGAACTTATAAGCCGCGGCGGGGATATGAGTCTGCGCCTGTTTGCCGAAGAGAGCGGCTCGGGCGGGCTCGCGATAGTCTACGACGACGAGGCGAAAACCATAACGGTCGACCGTTCCGGGCTCAAGCGCCGCTTCAACGTCGACCAGGGCGAAATGCGCGTCAGGGCTCTGCCGAAGGGCCTCTTCCATCTGCGTATCTTCATCGACCGCAGCTCGGTCGAGATCTTCGTGAACGACGGCGACGCCGTCTTCTCCTCACGCATCTTCCCGGCAGAGGGCGAGGACAGGCTCAGGATCGAGGGCGACGCCTCGCTGCACCTCTGGGAGCTCAAGCGGGCAGTCGAGGACGATTTTGTGGTGTAATAAGGCAAATAATCCACGGTACAAAGAGACACCGTGGATTATTTTGGACATTATTATCTTTCTCGCCCTTCGAGTCCATAAAATGCAAATAATCCATAGTGCCTTTTGGCACTATGGATTATTTGGCACGCCTGGAGGGACTCGAACCCCCGGTCTCGCGGTTCGTAGCCGCGCACTCTATCCAGCTGAGCTACAGGCGCATTTCGTTGTAGCTTAGGTATAATACCACTAATGAAATTAAAAAGCAAGCCCTATTTTTTATTTTTTTAAAACTTTCTTGACATAGCGAGTATAATGCGGTAAAATGCCTTTTGCACAAGCCCTCGTAGCTCAGCAGGATAGAGCGTTCGCCTCCTAAGCGAAAGGCCACGCGTTCGAATCGCGTCGAGGGTGCCAAATCGAAAATCCTGTCACTTTCGTGGCAGGATTTTCGATTTTATTATATCCAATGATTTATCCCAAAAGCTCTACCTTTATGTACCTGCGATAGTACGTTATCGGGGTTCCCTCCCACGGGTCTACCGTTTCAACGGAGAAATAGCCCACGTCGAGCACGCGGTATCTCGCATTCGCGTTCATAAGTATCTCCTTCTCGCTTGAGCGGGCTGCCGCCTCCATGCAAATGGCGCCGTGGGCCTCGACAGCGTCGTGTGAGGCGTAGATGATAAAGAGCGTATCGCCGAAGCCGCAGGCGACGGCGGGGTCGGTGGTAGTGCTGATCATCACGGGATCGGAAAACTCCGTGCCGATAGCGGCTACAAGCTCTTCATCCGTCGGCATCTCTTCAGTTCCCGCGGCGGCCATCACCTGGCTGTCGTAAAGCCCGCTGTAGAGTATCAGATCGTCCTTCATTCTGCCGCGTTCCAGCTCGGCGAAAAGGCCGTGGTTCATCATGATATACATCTCTTCAAAATCGTCGCCGAAGTAGCTCTCGGCCTCTGCCCACATTCCCGGGTCGCGGTTCTGAACGGCGGTCATACCAATGTAGTGCGGGATCACCTCGCCCTTGTACATCATCGTATAGGGTATCAGGTCGGTGGTGATCGGGTTCCCCATAGCCACGTTGTAGGCAAGGTATTCATCGCACCAGGCGTCAAACTCCTCGTTTGTGACCTCGCGGAAGCTTGAATAGTCCTCCTCGCGGAAAATGCTCTTCTCGCCCGCGATAGAGCCGAGCGTTTCCGGAACGGTCTCCTCTCTCTCCTCCTCGGGCACGTACTCCTCCTCTTCGTACGAGGGGAAGGCCTCGGGATCAACAGAGGCGCCCTCCGGTATCTCGACGTTCTCAAGATTCGTATTTGAGAATGCGTGAGACCTGACCTCTTTTACGCTCTCGGGAAGGACTATCCGGCTGAGCCCGCTCGCGTCGAAGGCGTAGGACGCGATTATCTCCACCCCGTCAGCCGCGGTAAACTCGGTCTGCGGCTCTTCGGCGTAGGGGTCCGCGGGGAAGTATTTTAGAAGCGTTTTCCCGTCGCCAGTATAAAGCGAGCCGTCAATGATACGGTAGCTCTCGTTCTCCCCGTCAAGATATACCGATTTCACGGCAGAATTTAAAAACGCCCCCTCGGCGATATCGGTCACGGTGCTCGGTATCGAGACGTCGGTGATCCCGGAATTTGCAAAGGCTTCCTCTCTTATGCTCACAGCCCCATCGCGCAGGGAGAAATATTCGAGGGAGGCGCAGCCTGAGAACGCGCCCCTCGTGACAGTCTCGCAGTCGATATCAATGCTCGCAAGGCGCGCGCAGCCGTCAAAAGCGTATTCCCCTAAGCTTTCGATCCTTTCGGCGAAATAGAGGTTTTCGATTCTGGCGCAATCGAAGAAGGCGCGCTTGCCGACGGACTTTACCGAGGTCGGCAGTACAACTTTTCTAAGGCTTGAGCATCCGTAAAACGCGCGGTCGGGTATCCCGGCAAGCTTATCGCCCAAAAACTTTACGCTGGCAAGTTCCGTGCAGCCCGCGAAGGCAAAGCTGCCCAAGGCCTCGAGCGGCTCGGAGAGCTCAAGGCTTATAAGCGAGGTGCAGTACATAAACGCTCCCGCTCCTATCCGCTCTACCCCGTCCTGAAGGTCAACGAGGCTGAGATTTCCGCAGCCGGAAAAGGCTCCGTCACCTATCTCGCGGAGAGAGTCGGGAAGGTAAATCTTTCTTAGAGCGGAGGCGGCCTCAAAGGCGTAGTCACCGATGCGGGTTATCCCCTCCGGAACGGTGACCTTTTTAAGGCACAGCTTACCCCTGAAGCAGCCGTCGCCGATCTCAATGACGGGCGTTCCGCCGATCTCGGACGGGATCGCGGGGCTCTCCTCGCTTCCGAGGTACTTCGTCAGGATAATTCCGCTCTCAACCTGGGAGTATTCAAATTCGAGCGGCTCGACGGGCTGCTCATCTTCTATTGGCGGCTTCTCCTCGATTGGCGGGTTAACCTCTGCGGGTTTTGTCTCGCCCGGGTTGGTGTTATCGCTCTCAGGCGCGGGCGCCTTCTCGGCGCAGCCCGCCAGCATTGCGATCGTAAGAAGCGCCGCGATAATAATGCGGATACTCTTTTTCATAGTCTTCCCTTCCCCTCCAAGTATTGATATCTTTAGTTAAATTTTAACACACGTACAATTAATTGTCACCCTAAAAGCCGAAAATTTCGGACATTTTTGCTTATTTGTGTTGCTCTTTTCTCCCCAGTTTGGTAAAATATAAGCTGACGGTACCTATAAGAATACGGTTTTGACGGGCATTTTTCCGCCAAGTCCGCGTCAGCCACCTTGATAATACGCAAGTATTGCACCTCACAGCGAGTAATTTTCGCGGGATTTTTGTTCTGCGAAGCGCAGATGGGCTGGCGCCCATCAAGCGACAAGGGGCAAAAAGCGCCGAAAAGGACTGCTGTGAGGCGTGTTCTTACAGGTTCCGTCAGCTAAACGACACAATCACGGGAGGGTCTTTATGAATCTAACCGAGGCCGTTGAAGAATATAAAAAAGCGCAAAAGGCGGGACAGAAGGAGCTGCGCGACCTTACCGCGCGCGGGCTGAACGCATACCCCGCAGTTTTGGACGAGCTGCTGCCCGATATATCCCAGCACTCAGTACAGGAGCTCCCCGTTCAGGAGATACCTATCGAGCGTATTATCGGCGTAAAGAGCGCCGGAAGGGTCACGGCTTTTACTGCCGGATTTTTGCCACTTTTAGATCCGGACACCGAATTCGGCACTAAGTGGATCGCGCTATGCGGCGCTCACCTCTCCGAGGTCGGCATCCGCGACCCGATCACAGTTTACGAATACCTCTGCGATTTCTACGTTCTTGAGGGCAACAAGCGCGTCAGCGTCCTAAAGCATTTCGGCGCCGCCACGATTCCGGCCGTAATAAAGCGGGTAATCCCCACCGAGTCGGACGATCCCGCAGTTAAGGCATACGGGGAATTTCTCGATTTTTACAAGCACACGAAGCTTTATTCGATAAAGCTCACGAAGCCCGGAGAATACGCGAAGCTTCTCGCCTTTCTCGGGCGAGAAAAGGACGAGGACTGGACTACTGAAGAAAGCCGCGCCTTTTCCACCCTGTACCACCGTTTCCGCGAGGCGTTCTCATCTCTCGGAGGTGAGCACGAGGGGCTGAGCCCCGCCTCCGCCCTTCTCAAGTGGCTTGAGGTCTACCCATTCTCTAAGCTGTCCGAGCTCTCCTCCACCGATCTTAAAAAAAGCCTTTCCGGGCTTTGGAGCGACGTTAAGGCCGGAGAGCCAGTCAGCGTGCAGACGATGCCGGACGAGGACTTGAAGCCGAAGCATATCATAGCCTCGATAATAAGCCCCCCGAAGGCGCATCTAAACGTGGCCTTTATAAACCAGCGCGACGTTGCACTGAGCCTTTGGACGCTGTCGCACGACCAGGGCAGGCAATATTTGCAGCAGGCGCTCGGCGACAAGGTCACGGCGAGGAGCTATTTTAACGCGGATAACCCCGAGATCGCGGAAAGCCTTATCGAGCGAGCAGTTACCGACGGGGCCGAGGCCGTTTTCACGACTACGCCCTCTATGCTGCGCCCGACGCTGAAGGTCGCGGTCAAATACCCGAAGGTCAAATTCTTCAACTGCTCCGCCGACGTGCCTTTCTCCAGCGTCCGCGGCTACTATTTCCGCGCCTATGAGGGCAAGTTCATCACCGGCGCTATCGCCGGGGCGATGGCGAAGGATAACCGGATAGGCTACGTCGCCTCCTACCCCATTCTCGGCGTTCCCGCCTCAATAAACGCCTTTGCTCTCGGCGCTCAGATAACGAATCCGGACGCAAGGGTCGTTGTCCGCTGGTCCTGCCTAATGGGCGACAACACGGAGGATCTCGCCGGGGAGGGCTTCTCGGTGGTATCTAACCGCGACGTGCCTACGATGGACGACTGGTATTTGAAATACGGGGAGTTCGGCACATTTTCCGTCAGTCCCGCCGGAGAATACACTCCCCTCGGCTCGCCCTGCTGGGTATGGGGCAGCTTTTACGAAAAGGCAGTTCGCGCCATCCTCGCGGGCTCTCTCGATTCGGGCAAGGCTCAGACCGACCCCGTTAACTACTGGCTCGGTATGGACAGCGGTGTTATCGACGTGAATCTCTCCGACGAGCTTCCGGACGGACTGCGTTTCCTTGCCGAGAATCTGCGCCGCAGCCTCAAGAACGGCGAGCTCGACCCCTTCAAGCGGGTGATCCGCTCGCAGGACGGAACGCTGAAAAACGACGGAACGGTCTCCTTTACCGCCGACGAGATACTTCATATGGACTGGCTCTGCGACAACGTGGAGGGCAGGATACCCGAATATGAGGAGATACGACCGATGAGCCGTGAGCTCGTGAGAGAGCTCGGCGTTCACAAGGCCGCTATCCCGCCCGAAAAGGAGGCCGCCAAGTAAATGAAAATACTGGCCGTTTCAGATGAGGAGAGCCCATATCTCTGGGATCACTATATCCCCGGCAGGCTGAAAGAATACGATCTCATAATATCCGCCGGGGATCTCAAGCCCGATTACCTCTCCTTTCTCGTGACGATGGCGCGCTGCCCCGTGCTCTTTGTTCACGGAAATC
>ONGN01000018.1 GCA_900317385.1 uncultured Eubacteriales bacterium | reverse complement strand
AGGCTTTTCTCAAACGTATAGCCGAAGGAATTAAGAGCGCGATTCTCCCATGAGCCTTCCTGAATACCGATGAGTGCGTCGAGAGCAAGCGTCAGCTTTTTTCGCGAGGCGATCCGCAGGTCCTCCCCGCTTATGTACTCAAGCAAGAGATACGCCTTCTCGTCGTCGGTAATGGATCGGAATAAACGCGGTGTATGCTTTAGAGAATGCAGTAGCTTCTCATATACCTCAAGCTCGTATTCCTTCGCTTCCTTGAGAATATACTCCGCTCCTCCGTCGCTTATCCTCCAGACGCAGTAGTATGATCCGTCCTCTTCATTTTTAATTTGCGTTATGCTTCCGTCCGGTAATAATCCGATTTTTTCAAGAATACGTTCTATCTCCATATATTCACCCTAAAAAAGCTCTTTCCGCGTTTTTAAGCGAAAAGAGCTTTGACTGTTATTTTATTCCGCGTCTTCCCAGTTGTGCCAGACGTTCTGGATATCGTCGTTATCATCCATAAGGTCGAGCATCTTCTCAAATTTCTTGATGTTTTCCTCGTCGGTAAGCTTAACGTAGTTCTGGGGGACCATCTCGACCTGAGCTGAGAGGAACTTATATTTGCCCTCGAGCTGAGCGGCGACCTCTGAAAGCCCGTCGGGGTCTGTGTAGACCTCGAATACGCCTTCCTCGGGCGCGAAGTCCTCAGCGCCGGCCTCAAGCGCGTCCATCATAACCTCGTCCTCTTCAAAGTCGCCATCCTCGTTGTCGATAACGATGACGCCCTTTTTATCAAAGGACCAGCTTACGCAGCCGGCAGCGCCCATATTTCCTCCGTACTTATCAAAGAGATGGCGGACCTCGCTTGCGGTGCGGTTGCGGTTGTCGGTCATTGCGTCAACGATAACGGCAACGCCCTCGGGCCCGTAGCCCTCGTAGGTGACGGTCTCAAAGTTATCGGTATTGCCCGAGCCGAGAGCCTTTTCAATGGTACGCTTTATGTTATCGTTCGGCATATTCGCGGCCTTGGCCTTTGCGATTACGGTGGCAAGGCGGGAGTTGTTGGCAGGATCGCCGCTGCCGCCCTCTTTAACGGCAACGATCATTTCGCGGGCGATCTTTGTAAAAGCCTGAGCTCTTTTCGCGTCTGCCGCGCCCTTTGTTTTCTGAATATTATGCCATTTGGAGTGTCCGGACATATATGTTCTTCCCTTCTGAACTTGGTTTCCCAGAAATTTTAGCACAAATTGTCCTTTATGGCAATACTTTAATCCTAATTTTTCGCTATAAGTATCAGCCTTCCTCGGGTTAACTCGCTCTCGTTTTTCATCCCGTTTACGCTCAGAATAGAATCCGGCGTCGATTTATACCGCTTTGCAAGGCTCCAAAGCGTATCGTTATCCCCGACTCTGCAGGCTATGAGCGAAGGTCTTTTCTCCCCGCTTTCTTCGCAGGGATCGAGACTTGCGGACGAGATATAATTAAGGCAAAGTATCTTGCTCCGCTCGAGAAGCGTCCTTACAGAGAACCGAACTGCTATTCCGTCCTCTGTCCTGTTATACTCCGCGTGCTCGGCGTCTGCATACGATGAAATAACGAAGTATGCCGCCTCATCAGAGGAAGAAAGCGCGCTTTGTCCGCTCGCTCCACGCGCTGCGCCGAAGACCTCCTCCGACTGAGAGCTGTAAACCGTCGTTATGTTCGTCGGAACGGAAAGCTCCTCCCTTCCGGCAGTTGAAAGGCCGGGAAACGCCAGTATCGCGTCGATGCTCCTTACGTCCTGCGGCGTCTTAAACTCACAGCTTATATCCGTTGAAGCCTTTTCCGTTCCCAAAAAGTTCATTAGGCTTACGCTCGAGGTATCTAAAGTCAGGTCGCCGGATATCGAATACGCGTCGGAAAGGGTCTCAGCCTCGAACTCTTTATATGAAACGCACTGGATTACGCCGTGGAGCTCGAGCGAAACGGAGTCGCTCTCACCGCTCTGATCCTTTGCCACGTAAGCTCCGGTACCCATAACAGTAACCAAAAAGTCGCTGTATTCTGCCTCCTCGTCAAGATCGACGACCTGGGAAAACGGACTTTCAAGCGTTTTTGCGGCTATATAACCGGAGTTTTGAGTATAAACGATACGGGTTTTTGCCGTTCCTCTTACGACGGCCTTCGCGCCTACTCTGCGCACGTCTTCAACCGAAAACGAAAGCATAGCTCCGGCGATATCGTCAATGCCATTTAACGTCTGCTCGTCCGTTATTGCGAAGGTCTTCTCGTTTACAGAGCTTGGGGCAGTAAACCTCGTTATCTCGGACATCGACTCGAGCCCATTCTGATCCGCAAAGCCGCTCGGCAAACTGAGCGAAGCATTTTCATATGCCGCAAGCGTATAAAGAAGCTCAACCTTAATATGAAGCTTTCGAGAGTTAATAAGCCTTGCTTCAGCCGAACTAACCGTTATCTCCGCAGTAAGCTGCGAGCCCTCGGTTACCTCATCGCACTCAGTGAAAGCGGAAAAATCCCTCGTCAAGCTGATGCGGTTTATCGCCGGAGCTGCGTCTGAAGCGTATAAAACCGAAACGTCGAAGCTGCCTGAGACCGACATCCTTCCGTTTTCCGCGTCCTTTGTCCTCATATACGGCGACGCAGTTGTGCATATAGTTCTGACGGCGTCGGGCTGAGTTTCAGAAAGGTTAACCTCAAACGTCTCCTCTTTAGTAAACGTTCTGAACAGAACGCGCTTTTTATAATTCAGCTCCTGATACTTAAGCTCAAGCTCCATACTGATCTCTCCTTGAAATAGTGATTTCATAGAAAACTATATTCGGAGAGATGCCTGGCTATTACAAAATATCAGCACATTACGTAAAGACCGAGAGCCAAGAGTACGACGCCAACTATAAGCCACCACCAGCTTGACGGAAGTATTACCGCCAGTATAATGGAAATCCCGGCAACGGCGAGCACACAGCCGACAACGCTGCCTCTACTGTTTCTGCCATATCTCATTTGATCGCACCTCCAAACAGATTCTCATTTATTTCTATTCGGAGATGCGGCGATAGTTAACAAAAAAAGCGCCCAGAAGGGCGCTTTAAATAATCAATCAGCTTTTAAGGAATTTCTCGAGCCTGTCGAGACCCTCTTTTATATTCTCCATGCTCGTGGCGTAGCTCCAGCGGACGTAGCCGTCGGCTCCGAAAGCGTTGCCGGGCACGGTGGCGACAAGGCCCTTTTCAAGGAGAGCCTTGCAGAAATCGGCGCTCGACTCGATTTTAACTCCGGCAATCGTCTTGCCAAAGGTCTTTTTGACGTTCATAAAGATATAGAACGCTCCATCCGGCTCAAGGCAGCTCACGTCCTCCATAGCGTTTACCCTGTCTACGAAATAGCGGCGGCGCTTTTTAAACTCTTCGCGCATTGCCTTTGCGCTCTCCTGCTCGCCAGAATACGCCTCTGCGGCGGCAAACTGAGCAGCGTTCGAGGGGTTACCGGTAGAGTGACTGAGGTAGTTGGACATAGCCTTCGCTATCTCAGGGTTGGCGGCGCAGAAGCCGACTCTCCATCCGGTCATAGCCCAGGTCTTGGAAACACCGTTTACAACGATCGTGCGCGCCTTCATATCTTCGCTTACGGCGGCGAAGCTTAAAAACTCACCGGAGTAAGTCAGGAAGGCATAGATCTCATCGTCTATAACGTAAATATCCTCGTCGGAAATTACCTTGCTCAGAGCTCTTACCTCATCGGGGCTGTAAAGCATTCCGGTCGGATTCGAGGGGTTGGTCATTATAATGCACTTCGTCTTTTCCGTGCAGGCGGCTTTGAGCTGAGCCGGGCTTATCTTAAAGTGGGATTCCTCAGTGGTCTCTACGATAACGGGAACGCCGCCAGCCATCTTTATCGCCTCGGCATACGTTACCCAGTAAGGAGCGGGAAGTATGACCTCGTCGCCGGGATTGAGTAAAACCTGAAGAACGATATACAAAACGTGCTTTGCACCGCTGGTAACGCAGATCTCTCCGGGCTTATACTTAAGTCCAAAGGTCTTGTCCATATATTCGCAAATCGCTTCCCTGAGCGGAAGGATACCGGAAGACGGGGTGTAATATGACTTATCCTCGACTATCGCCTTAACGCCGGCGCACTTGATATTGGCCGGAGTGGAAAAGTCAGGCTCGCCCGCGCCGAAGCCGATAACGTCTATCCCCTTTGCCTTCATTTCCTTTGCGAGAGCGGTTATCGCAAGAGTCGCGGAAGGCGCTATCCCGGAAGCTACTTTTGAAATGCTTTTCATTATGAATGCTCCTATTTCTAAATTCTACAGGCATTATATGCATTGACTTGCAAAAATGCAAGCGAAACGGGGCATTTTCAGATGAATATGAATTTATTTTAAAACTATTAATTCAATTTTGTGCATTATGCCATAAAAGCGGCCCGGTCAAATAACGACCGAGCCGCTTTATATTGCTATCTTCTTCTGTATCTGCCGGTAAGCTCCTGCTTTTTCTCTATCTCCTCGAACGTAAGTCCGGTTGTAAGAGCCTCTTTCGCTCTTATTGCCTCTATCTTTTGGCGTGCAAGCTCATTGGCTGCTTTTTTCTTTTTCTGCCTTCTTACATTATAATAAATAATAAAGGCTATGTACAAAACGAACATTAAAATCAAGGCGATAATGATAAACCTTACCACCCCGGTTTTCAGCGTGTTCTGGATCTGCGATGAGATAAATTTCGCTTTGTCAAGCTCAACGGAGTAGTTCGCAACGAGCTTAACCGTACCGTAGGATACGCCGTTAACTATAACGTCGGCTTCGCCAAGCTCCTCCCCCGCTGTTATAGGCGCCGTCAGCTTTTCGCCATCCGGGATGTTCAGTCTGACGGTATATTCCACCTTTGACAGATCGGCACTGTTGTCAATGAGCAGAATGATTGGCTCGGCAGGTCGAAGAGCAACCTTGTTTGCTCCGTTTCCAAGCTCAACGTCAACCTCGCGCACTATCCGCATAGTGCTGAGAACGGTCCTGTAAGAGAAATTTGCAAAGCCCCACTGGAAAAGCCGCTTTGTCTCAGAAAAGCTTTGGACCTGAGTCGTTCCGTCGCTCAGGACTACGGAATTAGTCTTAAGGACGACTGAAACGAGGCGAACGTCCCCCTTCTGTGCCGCGGAAGCAAGGCAGAAGCCGGCGGCCTCAGTGTATCCGGTTTTGCCGCCCTTTGCGTATTCGTAATAATATGTGCTTTTTTCGCGGATCAGGTTATTCGTATTCTTTAGTACGCGCTCTTCAGACATATTCGTGGCTGGAAGCGTATATTCCTCGGTCGCCGTTAGCTTTGCGAACATAGGCATGCTCATAGCCTTGCGCATAATGAGCATCAGGTCTCTCGCCGTGGAATAGTTATTGCTGTCCGGAAGTCCGTGAGTATTTGAAAAATGCGTTCCCGTGCAGCCGAGCGAAGCCGCCTTATCGTTCATTTCACCGATAAACGCGGAAATAGACCCTGAAACGTGCTCAGCGACGGCGTTGCAAGGTTCACTCGCCGATCTAAGAACGACGCAGTACATCAGATCCTCAAAGCTCAATATCTCACCCACCGCAAGGTTCAGCGTGCTTGCGTCCTCGTCTATATCCGAATAGAGGTTCGGAGAACAGGTGACGTTGTCCGAAAAGGAGACCTTTCCGTTTTGACACGCTTCGAGAGCTACGATGGCTGTCATTATTTTAGTAAGGCTCGCGGGATACATCTTTGCGTCGGGATTTACCGAATAAAGAACCGTTCCCGTGTCCATATCGGCCAAAACAGCGGCGCCGCAGTTCAGCGTAAGCTCAGGGGCGGCGGAGGCGCGGGGCGCGGAGGATACGGCCGAAGAGATAAGCAAAGCGGATATTAAATAATAAATTGCGATCTTCTTAAAGATTTTCATTTATTTCACCGAATTTTATGTTATAATATGTTAATGAGATAGTTCTCTATTTATATAATACTTAATTTTCTCATTAAAATCAATAGAAACAGCCGAATTTGGGATAAAGAAAATGAAGGATAAAGCTTCTGTAAAATGGATATTGGCGATAACCTTTTTGGTAGTATGCTTTGCCGTCGGCTTCTTCTTCGGCCACAGCGGAAAGTGGCACTCCGTTACTATATCGCCAAAGGTGCAAACAGAATATGAGCCTGCTTATGAGAGCGGCGAAGTCGAAAGCGATATAAAGCTTACCGAAGCATCAAACGATACTGCGGGTATAGTCAACATAAACACCGCAGGCGTAGAACAGCTTCAAACGCTTCCGGGCATCGGCGAGGCTCTCGCCAAACGGATAATTGAGTATAGAGGAGAATTTGGCCCGTTTCAATCGGTTGATGAACTTCAGAGCGTAAGCGGGATCGGTAAAGCAAAGCTTGACTCAATAAGAGACAAAATCACCGTTTAGGTGGAAAGGATCAATCAATGAAAATACTGGTAGTTGACGATGAAAAGCTGCTTGTAAAGGGAATAAAGTTCAATCTTGAAACCGAGGGCTATCAGGTCGATGCGGCCTACGACGGTGAAGAATGTGTTAAGCTTGCACGGGCAAACGGATACGATTTGATAATACTCGACCTTATGATGCCGAAGCTTAACGGGCTTGACGCATGCATGAAGATCCGCGAGTTTTCCACAGTACCCGTAATTATGCTTACGGCGCGGGGCGACGATATGGATAAGATCATCGGCTTTGAATACGGTGCGGATGATTATATTACAAAGCCCTTCAATATTCTTGAGCTTAAGGCCAGGGTCAGGGCGCTTCTCAGGCGCGCTTCGCTTTCAAAAGATCAGGATAATTCCGAAAAGCTTACGATAGGCGCGATTTCGATAGATTATCAAAAGCACTCCGCGATAAAAGACGGAACGCTCATCGAACTTACGGGACGTGAATTTGAGCTTCTTGAGCTTTTTATGAAAAACCCGGGAAGAGTGTACAGCCGCGAAAACCTTTTAAACATTGTATGGGGCCGCGATTATCAGGGCGACGTAAGAACGGTGGACGTTCACGTCCACAGACTTCGTGACAAGCTGGAGACAGATCCCGCCTCGCCTGAATACATTATTACAAAATGGGGAGTTGGATACTATTTCAAAGGTCAGTAATAAAAAGCGGCGGTTTTTAGGCGTCAGAACAAAATTTCTGCTCTCATACATCTCTATTCTCGCCATCGTCGTATTGGTAATGAATACATATCCGATCATTATCTCAAGAAATATCGTTTTTAAATCAAAGCAGACCTCCCTTGTGAGCACGGCAAATCAGATTGGGATAGCGCTCGGAACCCTCGACCATCTTTCGACAAGCGGAACATCCAGCGTTATTAGGATTCTGGACACTGAGCCGCTGTCGCGAATAACCGTGGTAAACTCCGATTCTGATATTCTGTATCACGAGGTCAAGCCGGGAGATATAGCCCTGGATATCAGCGCTCAGTCGCTGATAATCGACGCGCTGAACGGAAACGACGCATTTGAGTCAAGCTTCTCCTCCGGCGCCTTTAACAGCGGCGCCTCTGTGCCGATTACTGTGAACGGTAGCATAAAGGGCGCCGTATACGTATTTGAGCATGACGCTGACGAAGGCGCTATCATTCTCGCTCTTCAGCGAAACCTCGGAAGTATCTCCGTTATTTTAACGCTTTTGACCCTGCTAATTGGCGTTGTTTATTCTCGGACCTTTACCGGCAGGATCACGAAGCTGCTGGACGGAATACAGAACGTGCGCGAGGGCGAATACACTTACCGAGTCGATGAGAAGGGACACGACGAGCTGACCGACCTTGCCGAGGAGTTTAACAGCCTGACAAACCGGCTTCAGGTTAACGAGGAGACGAGACGCAGGTTTATTGCGGACGCTTCTCACGATTTGAAAACTCCCCTCGCCTCCATCCGCTTACTGAGCGACAGTATACTTCAGAACGGAGATTTGGATACCGGAACCGTGCATGAATTCGTAAACGATATAAGAAATGAATCCGAGCGGCTTGCAAGGACAACGGGACAACTCCTCGACCTTACAAAGCTTGACTATAAGATAAGCATTACGCGCGAGGCCGTTGACTGCTCTCTCGTTGCCGAAAGCGCGGTCCGTATGCTGACGCCCATTGCTGTCGATAAAAAAATTGAGCTTTCCGCGAGCTACGCTGAAAACTGCATCGTCCTTGCTTCAGAGGAGGACGTATATCAGATTATAGTCAATCTTACGGAAAACGCCATCAAATATACCGACAATGGCGGAGCGGTTTCCGTAGCGATTTCCGGAACTGATGATAGCGTTAGTATTAGCGTATCTGACAACGGCATTGGAATACCGGACGACGATCTTCCATACATTTTCGACAGGTTTTATCGCGTTGATAAATCGCGTAACAGGGACGCCGGAGGAAGCGGGCTCGGGTTATCCATAGTAAAATCGACTGCTGAGAAGCACGGCGGCTCAGTCAGCGCAATGCAGAGAGAAAAAGGCGGAATGACATTTATCGTTCGCTTCCCTCTTTACTCTTCAGAAAAAAAGTAGTATAATACGTTATATCGTGCGGGTATGGTGGAATTGGCAGACACGCTGGATTTAGGTTCCAGTGGGCGACCGTGCAGGTTCAAGTCCTGTTACCCGCACCATTATAATAAAAAGCCCGAACTATTCGGGCTTTTTCTCATATTTATCCGACTATTACGGCATTTGGGGGTGATCGCATGGAAGATGGCATTGTTAAAATGATGAAAAAATGCGGCGGTTACGTTGCTTCTCGCAGAGGCGTTTACGTCTACGATGAAGACGAGAAGGTAATAAAATACATTGATAAGGATAAAATAGACACGCCCGAGGAGGACAGCTCCTGGAAGATAGTCTATTATGAAAAACCTTTAGTCTCTACGAGGGCACAAATGGCCGTAAAACGCAAGCCCACTTCATTTCGGCTTGTAAATAATGAAGATGATTATCTCGATAACCTTCTCTTTATGCTTAAAAAGGCGGGCGGATATTTTGATACAAATCATTACGAGCTCGATATGCGAAGTCACCTTATTCTCCGCATGGACGTCAAGCTTTATTACAGCGAGCTTTCAACGCCAAAGGACTGGGAGATTTTAGGCGCCTTCGAGGTCACGAGCTGAAAACAATATGCCCGGGCATTCCCTTTTCGGATTGCCCGGGCTGATTTTTTATTGTTTTGTCCTTTCGATAACTCTCTTGTACTCCCAGAGCACGTCTTCAGCGATGCTTGACCACGGGATAGGTATAGTCATTTTAGCCCTCTTCCCCATCGCTTCAAGCTCCCTTTCGTCTAATAGGGCTTTTTGTACGACCATAGCGAGATTAGCCGGATCGTTTTCGCAAAGGAGTCCGTTTACCCCGTCTTTTACGCATTCAGCGGCACTGCTGCCCCTTACGACGACTGACGGCGTTCCCGCGGCAGCAGCTTCTCTGACTACAAGCGGCCCGTTATCGTAAATCGAAGGAAACAGGAAAAGCTGTGCGGAAGAGTACAGAGCGTTCAAAAGATCAGAATCGGTAATATGCCCCGGCATAATGACCCTGTCGCTAATCCCAAGCTTTTCAGCCAGTGCTTTTATCTCAGCCTCATGCGGGCCCCTTCCGGCAAGAACGAGCTTAAGATCCCCGTTCAGCATAGCAAAGGCTCTCAGTGTGGTCTCGATGTTCTTCTTCCAATTCATTTGACCCACGAAGAGGAGGATACTCTCGGTCCCTATTCCGAGCTTTTCTTTAATTTCGATTACCTTTTCAGGCAGTATCTCCTTTGTATCTGTACCGTTCGGCATTACGCGAACGGAGCCCTCGTAGCCATAATCCTTAAGCGTCTGAGCGGATGATTCGCTGACCGCCCATACCTCGTCGCATTTTTCATAGAAGTCGACTACGATCTTAACCCCTGCCTCGGCAAGCAGTTCAATACCCGTAACCTGAAGGAAATCGTCGTAATACTTTGAGTGGAAGGTACCTATAACGGGGACCTTTCTTTTTTTTGCGTAGCTCATCCCCGCCTGCCCGGCCATAAACGGCGAGTGGACGTGAACGATATCGGCCTCGATCATTTGAAGCCTTTTTTTGAAATGCGAATCCATTTTTGGCGTTCCGACAGTATAGCTGTTCATCTTCCAAAGCGGAACGCCTACGTAGTCTATCATCTCAAACGGGTAATTGCCGCGATACCCGGTATTGGTTTGCGGCGCAACGACGTAGGACTCGTGTCCCTTTTTCCCAAAATTGACCGCGTATCTATATACGACGTTTCCAACGCCGTCCATGATCGGAATAAAAGAATCTGAGAACTGAATGATCCTCAAGGAGCGCACCTTCTTAGAATTTTATATAAAGACAGTTTTTTTCGCGCAGGACATATTTTAGTCTTTTTGGCGCATAATGTCAATATCAGTATTCCGTTCTGAATCGGCGCTCTTTAGAGTCAATCGGCAGAGATTCCTCATAAATATGCTCGATTCGGACGTACCTTCCACGCTTTATGGCATTGAGCACTGCTTCTATCTGTTCGTTTGTGCCCTGGAGCTCAAGTATAACGCTGCCGTCATACTCATTTCGCACCCAGCCAGTTGCCCCGGCATCGTCCGCAGCCTGCTTTGCGAGCCAACGAAATCCGACGCCCTGCACCCATCCGTAAAAAGTAAAGCGCTTTCTTAAGTAATTTGCGTTATCCATAAGATAGAGCCTCCGATCTATAAAAGAAAATCCTGCCACAAAAGTGACAGGATTTTTCTGGTGGAGACGGAGAGGATCGAACTCTTGACCTCCTGAATGCCATTCAGGCGCTCTCCCAGCTGAGCTACGCCCCCAAATCTTTGCTTTGTTTCTTAAGCTTCGTAATAATACCACAGCTTTCGTGCCTTGTCAAGAAAAATTTTAAATTTATAAGCGATTAAAAAGCGTGCCGACGCATTGGACGTCGGCACGCATTAAAATTATTCCTCAGTAAGGCGGCGCATAATCTCCTGATATGCGTCCTCAACTCCGCCCATATCGCGGCGGAAGCGGTCCTTATCGAGCTTCTCGCCCGTCTTAACGTCCCAGAAGCGGCAGGTGTCGGGGCTGATCTCATCGGCAAGAATGATCTTTCCGTCGGGAGTGCGGCCAAACTCAATCTTAAAGTCAACGAGCGTAACTCCGAGCTTCAGCATAAAGGCCTTGAGAAGGTCGTTTACCTTAAACGCGAGCGTCTTAATGGTCTCGATCTCCTCGCGCGTCGCAAGCTTAAGAGCGACGGCGTGATACTCGTTCAGAAGAGGATCGTCGAGATGATCTGACTTAAGGGAGAACTCGATCGTGGGCTCGTCAAATACGATGCCCTCCTCAACGCCGTAATTTGAAGCGAAATGACCGGCGGAGATATTTCGGATTATTACCTCAAGAGGTACGATCTGCACCTTTCTGACGACGGTATCGCGGTCTGAAAGCTCCTCCACGAAGTGAGTGGGAACGCCGTTCTTCTCAAGATACTGCATAACGAGATTGGACATCTTGTTATTTACAACGCCCTTCCCGGCGATGGTGCCCTTCTTCGCCCCGTTGAAAGCAGTAGCGTCATCCTTATAGGAGACTATGCAGAGCGCGGGGTCGTCAGTTGCAAAAACCTTCTTTGCCTTGCCCTCGTAGAGCTGTTCGCGCTTTTCCATTGTACTGTACCTCACATTTCGAAATATTCATCCCTGCCGGCGCCGACGGAGACGTATTTTATTTTTGAGCCTACGGCTTTTTCAATGAACAAAACGTAGTCCTGAGCCTCTTTCGGAAGCTCTTCAAAACTTCTCGCCTTTGAGATATCGCACTTCCAGCCGGGGAGATATTCGTAAACGGGCTTTGCTGCGTCCAGCTCCGGACCGGAGGGGAACTTATCGGTTTTTACTCCGTCGATATCATACGCGACGCAGACGGGGATCTTATCGAGGTACGAGAGCACGTCGAGCTTTGTAAGCGCGAGCTCGCTTGCGCCCTGAACGAGAACGCCGTACTTTGAGGCGGGAACGTCGAAGCCTCCAACCCTTCTCGGGCGGCCGGTAGCAGCCCCGTATTCTCCGCCGGCTTCACGAAGCTCATGCGCTTCGTCGCCGAAAAGCTCGCAGGTAAAGGGTCCCTCGCCAACGCAGCTTGAATACGCCTTCATAATTCCGATGACGTTATCAAGCCTTTCTGCCGGTATGCCCGCGCCGATGGGCGCGTAAGCCGCGATTGTGGAGGAAGATGAGGTGTAGGGATAAATGCCGAAGTCGATATCCCTCAGCGCGCCGAGCTGAGCCTCGAACATAAGGCTCTTTCCGGATCTGACTGCCTCGGTAAGATACTCGGTGGTGTTCTTAACGTAAGGCAGGAAATGCATGCCGTACTTTATAAGCCAGTCGTACATCTCCTCGGCGGAGACGGGCTCGTGCTTATATCCGCCGCTGACGGTGAGGTTTTTCCACTCCACGATATCGCGGAGCTTATCAAAAAGTAGCTCGGGGTGCCGGAGATCGCCCATTCTCAGCGTCTTCTTCATATACTTGTCCGCGTAGACCGGAGCGATGCCGCGGCGGGTGGAACCGAATTTCTTATCGGCAAGGCGCTCTTCCTCGAGGATGTCCATCATTTTATGATACGGCATACAGATGGTGGCGCGGTCGCTGATAACGAGGTGCTCGGGCGTGATCTCTATGCCCTTTTCCCTAATGGCGGCAATCTCTTTCGTAAGATGCTCAACGTCGACCACCATGCCGGGGCCCATCACGTTTACGGTCTTCTCGCGGAAGATACCGGAGGGCAGCAGGTTAAGAATGAACCTGCCCCTGTCGTTTATTACGGTATGTCCGGCGTTATTTCCGCCCTGATAGCGCATAACGATATCGAATTTTTCGCTCAAGAGGTCGACCATTCTGCCCTTGCCTTCGTCGCCCCAGTTGATTCCAACTACTGCAGTAAGCATAATCCCTTCTCCTTATACTGTTATCTCATCCTCCCGGCCTATCAGGTCGGGATTATTAGTAAGTGCGGGTCTTGCAAAGTCGCGAAGGAACTCTTCGGTCTGCAGGGGAGCGCAGCCGACGAACTTATTAAGGTCGAGAACCGTTTTAAGGCTCTCCTCCGTGAGGCCGAACCTCTCGTCAGAGAGAAGGCTCTCTAAGAGATCGTTATCCCCGCCTTCAAGCTTGACCTTTGCGGCGGCTTTCTGCGAATACTGCCTAATCGCCTCGTGAAGCTCCTGCCTGTCTCCCCCGCGGCTGACAGCGTCCATAAGGATGTTCTCGCTCGCGATGAAAGGAAGCTCCTCTTTAATATGCTTCTCCATCACCTTCGGGTATATCCTGCCGCCCTTAATGACGTTTATCGCGATATTGAGTATGGCGTCCGTCGCCAAAAATGCCTCGGGAATAGCAATGCGGCGGTTTGCGGAATCGTCCAGAGTGCGCTCAAGCCACTGGCTTGCGGCGGTATCGGCGGCGTTTTTAGCGTCGTTTAAAACGTAGCGGCTGAGTGAAACGATTCTCTCGCAGCGCATCGGATTGCGCTTGTACGCCATAGCGGAAGAGCCTATCTGATTTGCCTCAAACGGCTCGTCAAACTCCTTCATATGTGCTAAAAGCCTAATATCGGTAGCCATCTTGGAAGCCGACTGGGCTATCCCCGCCAAAACGTTCAGAACATAGGAATCGACCTTGCGGGAGTAAGTCTGGCCGGAGACGGGCATACAGGCCTCAAAGCCCATCTTATCAGCTATCTTCTTTTCAACGGCCTTGACCTTATCCGTATCGCCGTGGAAAAGCTCAAGGAAGCTTGCGCCCGTCCCCGTCGTACCCTTGCAGCCCAAAAGCTTAAGACTCGCGGCCTCATAGTCGAGCCTTGAGAGGTCCATCAGGAAATCCTGAAGCCAAAGCGTCGCCCTTTTTCCAACGGTCGTAGGCTGGGCGGCCTGGAAGTGCGTATAAGCGAGGGTCGGAACGTTTTTATGCTCCTCAGCAAAATCGGTAAGCGCAGAGATAACTCCCAGGAGCAGGGACTTTATCTGTAAAAGCCCGTCGCGCATCTGGATAACGTCGGTATTATCGCCGACGTAGCAGCTCGTCGCCCCGAGGTGGATTATCGGCTTTGCCTTCGGGCAGGCGTCGCCGAAGGTATGAACGTGCGCCATAACGTCGTGCCTGAGCTTTTTTTCGTATTCCGCGGCCTTTGCGTAATCAATGTCGTAAACGTGCTCGCGCATTTCTGCGATCTGCTCGTCGGTAATATTCAGACCAAGCTCCTTTTCGCTCTCGGCAAGGGCGATCCACAGCTTGCGCCATGTGGAGAACTTGAAATCGGGCGAGAAAATGTACTGCATCCGCTTGGTAGCGTAACGCGAGCAGAGCGGGCTCTCATAGGTGTCCTTCATAAAAGGTCCTTTCGTAAGTGTATTTTTTATTCAACGGTTACTGATTTTGCAAGGTTTTTCGGCTTGTCGATATCGCAGCCGTTTTCTTTCGCTATGTAGTAGGCAAAGAGCTGGAGCGGAATGATCTCCGGCACGGCGGCGAAAAGCGGCTCGGAATCCGGCACGAAAACGGCGTCGTCGGCTACGTGGAATATTTTTCCGTTACCTTCGTGCGCCACGGCGAGAACGGTGGCTCCCCTCGCCTTCACCTGCTCGATATTCGACAGCGTCTTTTCAAACAGCTCGTCATAGCAGCAAAGCGTTACAACAAGGGTATCCTGCTCGATAAGGGCTATCGGCCCGTGCTTGAGCTCGCCAGCCGCGTAAGGCTCGGAGAATATGTAAGATATCTCCTTGAGCTTTAGTGAACCCTCGAGCGCCACGGCATAGTCAATGTTCCTGCCGATAAAGAAAACGTCCCTGTGTGAGGCGTACCTCTTGGCAAGATAAGATATATGTGAGTTGAGATCCACAGCGCGCTGGACCTTGCTTGGAAGCTTCAAAAGCTCGTCGATAAGCTCACAGTACCTCTTCTTCGTTATGCGTCCGAGCTTATCCGCCGCGTAAACGGCAAAAAGGCCGAGGACGGCGACCTGAGTGGTATAGCCCTTCGTCGTCGCGACGGCGATTTCCGGGCCCGCCCATGTATATATCCTGTAGTCGGCAAGCCTCGCTATCGTGCTTCCGACGACGTTTACTATCGCAAGGCTCTTAGCGCCCCTCTCCTTGCACTCGCGGAGGGCGGCGATAGTATCGGCAGTCTCGCCGGACTGGCTTATAACGATCAGCAGGGTGTTTTCGTCAATGATCGGATCGTGATACCGAAGCTCGCTCGCAAGCTCAACGGTAACTGGTATCCTGCAGAGCTTTTCAATAACGTATCTTCCGACGCAGCCCGCATAATACGCTGAGCCGCAGGCGGTGATGATTATCCGCTGTACGCCGTCGAAATACTCATCCGGGATATCGTCCAAAACTATCCTTCCGTCCTTAATTCTGGGCTCGAGGGTCGATAGAATGGCGCGGGGCTGCTCCATTATCTCCTTGAGCATAAAATGCTCGTAGCCGCCCTTTTCCGCCGCCTCTATATCCCAAATAACGCGAGAGGTGGATTTTTCGATCCTCTTTCCGGCGGCGTCGAAAACGTCGATAGATTCCGGGGTCAGAACGGCGACCTCGCCGTCGTCAAGGTAAATGACGTTCCTCGTATGAGCGACAAGCGCCGTTACGTCCGAGGCAAAATAGTTTTCCTTTACGCCGATGCCGAGAATGAGCGGGCTCTTTTCGCGGACTGCGACTATCTTTCCCGGATGCTCCGCGCAGAGGACGCCGAGGGAATAAGATCCGTCGAGGCGCGAGACTGTCTTCATAACGGCCTCAAGAAGGTCGCCCTTATAGTAGAGGTCAAGGAGATTCGCGACGATCTCAGTATCGGTCTGGCTCTCGAACCTATAGCCCTTTCTCTCAAGCTCAGCCTTGAGAACTGCGAAGTTCTCGATTATCCCGTTATGCACGACAGCGAACATACCGTCGTTTGAAACGTGGGGGTGCGCGTTTATGTCGTCGGGAACGCCGTGCGTCGCCCAGCGTGTGTGGCCGATTCCGGACGTGCCGGACAAAGTCGCACCGTTATCGGTTTTATCGCAAAGATTTTTTATAACGCCGCGGGTTTTGACAACGCTTAGCTTCCCGCCGTCCTGAACGGCGATGCCGGCTGAATCGTAGCCCCTGTACTCAAGCTTTTTAAGCCCGTCTAAAAGAATGGGGGCGGCAGGCTGAGCGCCTGTAAATCCAACGATACCGCACATATGGCTAAATCTCCCTTCAAGATCAATTTAAGGAAAAACAGTTAAATAATCTTACAGATTAGTATTATAAACAAAATCAAAAGTATTTGCAAGGCGCAAACTACATAATAATCAAGATTTTGGGGCTTAATGCCTTATACTTATCAACATATGCCGCTTACTGTTTCTGTATTTCGTACAGCTTTTTATAAATACCGTTTTTCTCCAAAAGCTCCTGATGAGTTCCGGACTCGCGTATCTTCCCCTTGTGCATAACGTGGATGCAGTCGGCGTGCTGAATCGTACTCAGCCTGTGCGCCACCATTATTGTAGTGCGTCCCTCCATCAGGGTCTTGAGAGCGTCCTGGATAAGCTCCTCGGTCTCGGTATCAATATTGGCAGTCGCCTCGTCCATAACGAGGATAGACGGATCGTATGCAAGCGTTCTCGCAAAGGACAGAAGCTGCCTCTGCCCGGCCGATAGCGTAGCTCCCCTCTCGGTCACAGGCTCGTCGTATCTCTTCGGGAGCTGATTTATAAACCTGTCGGCATTTACTGCTACGGACGAACTTTCGATCTCAGCGTCGCTTATCTCATCGTCCAAAAGACGGATATTGCTCTTTATATCGCCGGTAAAAATAAATACGTCCTGCTGTACCTGACCAATCGCCCTGCGGATCTCAGCGGTCGAGAGCGCGCGGATATCGACGTCGTCTATAAGAATCTGACCCCTTTGTATCTCGTAATACCTTCCGATCAAGTTCAAAATCGAGCTTTTTCCCGCTCCGGTAGCGCCGACGAAGGCAACTCTCTCGCCGGGGTTAATAATGAAGCTGACGTCCCTCAGAACGTAATCCTCGTTCTCGTACGCGAACCACACGTGGCGGAACTCGATCTTGCCCCTAACCTTATCGAGAGAAACGGGAGTTTCACTTTCTTTTATCGGGTTCTCCTCATCGAGGACGGTGAAGATCTTCTCCGCCGAGGCAAGAGCGTTCTGCAGCGTAGCAAACTGGTCGGCAAGCTCCTGAATCGGCTCAAAGAAGGAGCGAATGTAGTTTATAAAAACGTACATCGTGCCGAGAGTGAGCGTTCCGGCAAGGACGTTTCCGCCCGCGTTATAAATAATTACGGCGAGGGCGACGTTTGCGATAAGGAAGATTATCGGTCTGAAGATCCAGACTATCATAAGCTCCTTCATCTGCGTCTTATAAAGGTCAGTTGTCCTGCCCTCAAATTCTTGCCCCTTCTCCTTTTCTCTGTTGAACACCTGAATGATCTTCATCCCGGAGAGGTTTTCCGAGAGGAAGGTATTGAGAGCGGAGATTTTCGTTCTTACTACTCTGTAGATCTTTCTCGAAGCCGTTCTGAGCCACATAGTGATAACGAAAACGACGGGCAGGAAGGCAAAGCTTATCAGAGCGAGCTTTAGATCTATGGAGATCATCACGACCGCATATCCGATAATGAGCACGGAGTTTTCAAAGAGCCTGACTATTACCTGAGTATACATATTGTTCAGGCTTTCCACGTCGTTAGTAACCCTTGTGACTATCCTTCCGACCGGATTCGTATCAAAATACCTGAGCGGAAGCGAGTGGATATGGGAAAAGAGCTCGTTTCTTATAGTATAAATTATGCTCTGTCCCATTGATTCAAGAGTAAACCTGTTTAAAATGCTGCATATTGCAACCACAAGAAGAACAATGGAATAGATAACGGCGGTGCGGATAAGTCCTTCCCTGTCTGTTTTTCTCAGAACGGAAAGCTCGTCTTCGGTTAGCAATGTGCCGGAGTATTTTCCGCTTACGCTAAGCGTATCTCCGTCCGCTGTCATAGACTCCGGGACATCGCGCAGCTTTAAAAGCTCGGAGGCTGAGCCCTTGTCCAGATTTTCAAAGAAATAGTAGGCGTCGTTATAGTTAAGTATTACGGCGAAGCTCTCGCCTTCAAGGTTTTTGGCGTCGTCTAGCTTTCTCAGCGTATCCCCGCCGAAGCTTATATCTCCGGCATTATCGTAAACGTAAGGGTAATAATATCCCTCGATGCAGTCGTCGATAGCGTGGCCGATGAGAAGCGGCTGATAAAGATTCAGAGCGGTGAGCACAAGGACGAGGAACATACAGAGCACAAGCTTTCCCCTGTGGGGCTTAACGTAGGCAAAAAGCCTTGAAAATACGTTGCCCTTGTAGTGTATTTCGGGGTTATCTACGCGCATTTTAGCCATCTTGATCCACCCCCCTCACTCTACCATACTGAGCTCTGACTCAAGCTGCTGTTTGCGGAACATGGAAGCGTAGGCCCCGTCCCTCGATAGTAGCTCATCCTGAGTTCCGTATTCGATTATTCGCCCGTCCTCAAGCACGAGGATATGATCCGCGTTCTGAACGGTGGACACTCTGTGGGCGATCATAATGGTCGTTATACCCTTGCGGTCACGCTTGAGATTGTCAAGTATCCTCTCCTCGGTATCGGTATCGACAGCGGAGAGAGCGTCGTCGAGGATAAGTATCGGGCTGTTTTTCAAAATCGCCCTCGCGATCGAGCTGCGCTGCTTCTGACCGCCGGAGAGGGTAACGCCCCTCTCGCCCACCATGGTCTCGTAGCCCTCGGGGAACTCCATAATATTATCGTGTATATCGGCGCTTTTCGCAGCCTTCTCTATCTCCTCTCTCGAGGCGCCTATTTTTCCGAAGGAGATATTCCCGGCAAGCGTATCGGAAAAGAGGAAATTATCCTGCGGAACGTAGGCAATGTTCTCATGCAGAACGCTGAGCGGAATCTTTTTTATTTTATGCCCGTCGAGGGTTATCGAGCCGGAATCTATATCGTACACGCGGGTCAGGAGATTTACGAGAGTTGTCTTTCCCGCTCCGGTGCGGCCCAAAATCGCGAGCGTCTCGCCCTTTTCGATCTTAAAGCTCACCCCGTCAACGGCGAGAGGCAGGTCATCTCTGTATCTGAACGTAACGTCATTAAACTCGATCTCTCCCTCAAGCTCGGTCACGTTATCCGGCTCGGGATCGTCAACTATATCCTGAGGCTCGTCGAATACCTGATGTATCCTGTTAATGCCCGCGATGCCCTGCGAAACGAGGGTGACCGAATCGCCGAGGGCGAGCATAGGCCAGATAAGCGAGCCTATGTAATAATTGAACGTAACGAAGCTTCCGAGCGTCATCTCTCCCTTTATCGTGTACCCGCCGCCGACGACTATCGCCACGACGTAGGTCACTCCCACGAGGAAATGGAGCACGGGGCCGAACGCCGAGTCGAGCTTCTGCACGTTCATTGCCGTCTTCCTGTTTGCGTCGTTCACCTTGTCAAACGCTCTCTCCTGGGCCTTTTCCTGAACGAAGGCCTTTATCACCCGCTCGCCTGAAACGCTCTCCTGCACGAAGTCGGAAAGAGCCGCTATCGACTCCTGCTTCTTCGCCCAGCGTTTTTCGATAAGCTCCCCGTAAAAATATCCGAATATGGCAATAACGCCCATCGGAATGAGCGTGTAGAGCGTCAGGCTTACGCTGACCTTGGTTATCATTCTTATAAGCACCATAACGGTGAGAACGCTCGCGTCAAAGGCGGAGACTATCGCCGGGCCTATCGCCATTCTCACGGCCTCGAGGTCGTTCGTGAAATAGCTCATTATATCGCCGGTCTTATGCTCGTTATAATACCGCTGCGACAGAAGTTCCAGCTTGGAAAACATCATATCTCGAAGCCTGCGCTCTATCTTTCTGGCAGAGCCGAAGATAAACAGGCGGTATAAGAATCTTCCCGCGACTATGATGAGGCCGCATATCACTATCCTTAGGCAGATAGTCAGTATGCCGTTTAAATCAAGGGTGAAGCTCTCAAGCCCGTCGATCACGTTCCCGATGAATTCGGGTATGTATAGGTTAACGTAATCCACCGTAAAGAGCATGATAAGGCCGATTGCATAGTGTATCCCATATCGCCCGAGCAGCGGCATTATCACCTTTGTTTTTTCCTTTTTCGCTTTCATTTGACCTCCGCACCGCGTTCCGGTTGAACGCACAAGGAAAATTATACAAAAAACGGTCGGATTACGCAATACTTAAATTGACCATTTTCTACGCATTTTTATATGCAAAATCCGCGGCTTGAACTGTCCTTTCCCGATTTTTCAAATGAACGAACCATTTGTACTCATCCTCAAGGTAGAGATACGTCTGCTTTCCCTCTATGATAACGGTGTATCTCTCCGTCGGCCTGACTGCCGCCACCCGCTCAACGGCTCTGACCCTGTCGATTTTATACTTCGTCCCGTTCTCAAAGGAAATGCTTACGGGGACGCACTCCCCGTCTATCTGATGGGCGGCAAGCACCTCAACGTACACCTTTCTTTTCTCCATAATTACCTCCCAAGCGTCTTTATAACGCTGCGGGCAACGCCCTGGATAACGCAGCCGTCCACGATGATGTCCGAAAGCGACTTGTTTTCCGGGTGAAGTATCACCTTTCCGGTTGCTCTGTCAAATAAAAGGCGCTTCAGCGTGTTCTCATTTCCCACGAGAGCGACTACGATGTCCCCCTCTTTCGCCTGATCCGTGCGCTCGATAACGACGAGGTCGCCCGTGTCTATACCGGCCTCCGTCATGGAATCGCCGTCCGCGCGAAGGATATAAAAGCTGCCCGCCCCAAATATCTCCGTGGGCAGAGAAACGTATGCCTCCACGCTCTCGCTCTCCTCCTCCAGCGTGCCGCAGGGTATGGAGCCGACGATGGCCGCCCGTGCGGTCGCTCCGGCGAGCTTTTCCGTTGCCGCCGTGGATATGGCACCGCCGCAATAGCCGATCATTCCGCGCCCCGCCATCTCTACGAGGTACTTATACGCCGTGCCTCGCGATATGCCCACGGCCTCCGCGATCTTCGTCGTAGAAGGCGAAGAGCCCGTGCCCAGCACGTAGTCCTCGGCAAAGGCCTTTATTTTCTCCATCAGCTCTAAGTCCTTCGTTCTCATATCGCCCCTCCTAACGGAAGCAGTATGCTTCTTATAGCCCTATTATATACCGCCCATATGCGTTTTGCAAGAGGAAAATATTTGCTTATTCCCTGTAAAATAATAAGCCCGTGTGGTATAATGAATTGGATATCTGCAAGGAAGGAGTGTCGGTACGTGAGCGGCAGGGTTTATTTATGCATAGACCTGAAGAGCTTTTACGCTTCCGTGGAATGCGTAGAGCGCGGGCTCGACCCGATGACGACCAATCTCGTCGTCGCCGATCCCGAGCGATCGACCGGCACTATCTGTCTTGCCGTAAGCCCTTCGATGAAGGCGCTCGGCGTTAAAAACCGCTGCCGTGTCTACGAGATACCGGAAGGAATAGACTATATAATCGCCCCGCCGAGGATGAAAAAGTACATCGACTATGCCGCCGATATCTACGGGACCTACCTGCGTTACGTCTCGCCCGACGATATTTACGTTTACTCGATAGACGAAGCCTTTCTCGATATAACCGGCTATCTTAAGACATACAATATGACGCCCCGCGAAATGGCGATATTCCTTATGGGAAAGGTGACTGAGGCCGTGGGCGTAAGGGCGACGGCCGGGATAGGGACTAATCTTTATCTTGCCAAGATCGCCCTCGATATAACGGCGAAGCACTCCCCCGATTTCATTGGGGAGCTCGATGAGGAAAGCTTTAAGGAAAAGCTATGGCTCCACCGCCCGCTCACCGACTTCTGGCGCATAGGGCCGGGAACGGCAAGGCGGCTTGCCCGCCTCGGAATATTCGATATGCGCGGGATCGCTATGGCGGACGAATCGGTGCTGTATAAGGAATTTGGGATAGACGCCGAGCTGATGATCGATCACTCAAGGGGCATTGAACCCGTAACGATAGCGGATATAAAGGCGTACAGGCCGCGGTCAAAGTCGCTCTCCTCCGGTCAGGTGCTTATGCGCGATTACAGCTTTGAGGAAGCGAAGATAATCGTAAAGGAGATGACCGACTCCCTCTCCCTCGATATGGTGGACAAGGGGCTCGTGACCTCATCTCTCGGCCTCTATATAGGCTATTCGAGCTCGATATCAAGAAAGCCATCGGGCGGAACGGTAAATCTCGGCGCCGAAACGAACGCCGACAGCGTTATGATCCCGGCTATACTGTCCCTCTATGAGAGTATAGCGGATAAGAAAGCGCCGATAAGAAGGATCAATATTTCTACGGGGGAACTCATCGACGATCCGGGCTTTTTCCAGGCGAGTTTTTTCGACGCCGAAACGGACGGATCCGAGCTTGTTAAAAGCCGAAAGGTTCAGGAAGCCGTGCTGAAAATACAAAAAAAGCACGGCAAAAATGCCATACTGAAGGGAATGGATTTTGAGGAAGCCGCGACGAGGCGCGAGCGAAACGGGCAGATCGGAGGGCATAAAAGTGGCGAACAGACCTGATCACAGAATGAGCATCGCGGACAGGGCGAAACAGTTTTCGCCCTTTGACGCTCTCTCCGGGCTTGAGGCGGCGCTTGAGAAGAAGAGGCGCGAGCTTGGTTTCGTGGAAAAAAACGTACTCAGCGAGGATGCCGAGGAGGCGCTGAACGAGAAGCTTATCTCACTGAGAAAGGGGCAAAAAATCTCCGTCAGGCACTATTCTTCTGGCGAATACGCTTTAACGACCGGGCTTGTGACTGCCGTTGACAAGCTTGAGCTGTTTATAAAAATCGACGACGAAAAGATATTTTTTGACGATATAGACGATATTCTTTACGAATAGGGGTTGTAAGATGAAAAATATACTTGAAGCTCCGTTTATTATTGAAACGATAAGAACGACGGCCAATATGTACGCCTTGGGCTGGGATGAGAGGAACAGCGGCAATATAAGCCTTCTTCTCGACGAGACCGAGGTGCGGGAGTATCTCGATATAACGAACGTTCTGCGCGTCCTCCCTACCGGCTTTTCCACAGAAAGCCTCGCCGGGAAATACTTTCTCGTTACCGCGACCGGTAGCTATTTCAGAAACGTGCAGTTTGACCCCGCAGCAAATCTCGGCATCGTCAGGATATCGGAGGACGGGTGCTCTGCCGAGCTCCTTTGGGGCTTTGAGGGCGGCGGCAGGTTTACCTCCGAGTTTCCCGCCCATATGATGAGCCACGCCGTGCGGCTTGCGGCCGACCCCGAAAACCGCGTTATAATGCACTGCCACCCAAACGACCTTATCGCGATGACCCACGTCCACGAGCTTGACGAGAGGGCTTTTACAAGAACGCTTTGGAAGATGTGCACGGAGAGCATAATGGTATTTCCGGACGGGGTCGGGCTTCTTCCCTGGATGCCCTGCGGAACAGTGGAGATCGGAGAGGCGACTGCCGAAAAGATGAGCCGTTCCCGCCTCATAATCTGGGCGCTGCACGGGATCTACGGCGCGGGCCGGACGCTTGACGAGGCGTGCGGCCTCATTGAGACGGCCGACAAGGCGGCGAACGTGTATTTGAAGATCGCCCACTTCCCCGTTCACAATTCGATAACCGACCCGATGCTGCGAATGCTCGCCTCCGGGCTCGGCTTAAACGTCCGCGAGGGATATTTGGAGGAGTGAAAAAAGAGACCGGGAAAGGCCGCCCCTCGTAAGAAAGTTTTATAGTTTCCAGGAATGGCATGATCTTCGGGTCATGCCATTTCCTGTGTCATCAGTTCACTCAGCGGGATGAACCCGATCAGATCATAGCAGATATGGATGCTCTGGCGGCGTTTTCCGCTGCTTTTATAAGGAGCTCCGACATAGATCGCCTTTATCAGCTCATGAGCTGCGTAGGGTGTTAATTCCGTCAATTCTGCGAACTTTCTGACCTTCTGAATGAACTGTTCAAGATTCTGGTTCTGTTGTTCCTGTGTTTCGATTTCCTGCCGTAAGACTTCCGCTTCCGCTTTCAGATCATACTGTTCGCGCTCATAGGCCTGACTCATCATAGTGAAACGGTCATCACTGATCCGGGAAGCCACATTGTCCTCATACAGACGGATGAACAGACGATCAAGTTCCTGAATACGCTTCTCGTTCTTTTCGAGTTGCTTCCGCTTTACCCTGAGAGCTTCTTTACTCTCTGCCTGAAGCCTGGCCTCCATAATTGACCTGAAATGACCTTCATAGTGGCCTACGTACCAAATGACTTTTCTGATCCCAATAGTACGGATCGTTAGGAGCTTCTTTCCCCGGGTTTCGTCCTTCTTTCAATGTGTAGGCTGTAGGTGTCAGAACATGCTCTTCCCGAAGCTGTTTGCAATCTGTAACGGCCCCCGGCCTTCCATACAGAGATCAAAGATATGTCTGACCACCTTGGCTGCCTCTTCATCAATGATCCACTGTTTGGGATTCTCCGGATCTTTGATATATCCGAATGGCGGATTGGTCGTAAGGTGTTCACCGCGCTCACCCTTGGCCTTATTGACCGCACGGATCTTTCGGCTGGTGTCTCTTGCGTAGAATTCGTTGAACCACATCCGGATCCCGGCGAAGTCATTGTCCACGCTGTTCTGATTGGCAGAATCGAAATTATCATTGATGGCAATATAGCGGACATCATGTTTTGCAAAAGTGATGCAGCTCACTGTATCTATCCTATCCGACAGATACCCTATATAAGCCGATAACCCACCCCGTCATGGGGAGAGAACCGGCAACGAATCGGGATGAACCCGATTCCCCCATGATCCATTTTCAGGACCGATACAAATATACCAACATGGTTTTGAACTGTCAATATACCTGAAAGCGGTTGACGGGTTCAGCCGTCAACGTCCTGCTTTGCCAGCCTTTCAGTACTTGGCAAGCAGGGCATACTCGTAAGAGTATGCAGATTTTCGCCAGGAACCGTTATCACCTCGGTAACTGGCAAGCAGTGTTCCGATGGACGGTTCCAGAACTTGGCGAGCAGTGTTCCGATCCGGATCGGAACCACTTTCACCAAATCTGGCTTGTTGGGATAATCCCAAACCCTTATGATCGCATAAATGCGAGCTGCGCGTTTTTGCAAAACGCTTTTATAATCACCGGTCATTATAGAAAAAACAACTAAGCAGATTTTGGTAAAAATGATATTCACATAAACAGCTGCAATAAGGACTTGACAAGTGACCTATCGGTCACTATAATAGGAGAACGAACGGTCACCTGTGCTTTGAAGGAGGGGCAATCATGGCGAAGGATACAAAAGAAAGAATTCTGGCAGCTGCATTGGACATGTTTTCACAGAACGGTTACGCGGGAACGAACATCCGTGAACTGACTGCATCTCTTGGCTTGGTCAAGTCGGGGTTATACAAACATTTTAAGAGCAAGGAAGAGATCTGGAACTCCCTTCTGGATAAGATGATCGCTTATTATGATGAGCGTTTTGGATCTCCGGAGCATCTTCCTCCTGTTCCGGATTCATCGGAAGGCCTCACGGCTATGACAATGCAGATGGTGGATTTCACGATCCATGATGAGAATGTCATCAAAACGAGAAAACTGCTCACGATCGAACAGTTCCGGGATGAGCGGGCCAGAGATCTTGCGACGAAACATTTTCTGACCGGACTTCAGGATATGTTTACCCCGATCTTTGCCGGAATGATGAATAAAGGGCTCATCCGAGAGGACGATCCTGCGATGCTCGCCTTTGCCTACACCGCGCCGATTTCCTCGCTCATCCACCTCTGCGACCGGGAGCCAGAGAAGACGGATGAGGCAATGGCACAGGTCGAAGCGTTCAGCCGATACTTTATCAAGACATACGGGGTGACAGACAATGCATAAAAAGGCGCTTGTCGTGATCGACATACAAAACGACATCACAAAGCACTATCGGGACATCATCGACGATCTCAACGCCGCCATTGACTGGGCTGTGGAACGGGAGATGGACATCGTTTTCATCAAGCACAATAATCTCTCCCCCGGCACCCGGACCTTCAAGCCTGACTCAAAAGGCGCGGAGCTTGTGCCGGAATTGAAGATCGTGTCGAATAAGGTCTTTGTCAAGACGAAGGCCAACGCTTTGACCAGCGAAGGTTTTTCCGCGTATATCCGGGAAAACGGGATCGATGAGTTTTTCATCTCCGGAGCGGACGCGACCGGCTGCGTGAAATCCACCTGCTTTAATATGACGAAAGCCGGGTACACCGTCCATGTCATTTCTGATTGCGTTACCAGTTACGATCTGAAGAAGCTGCCGGAAATGCTCAGTTATTATGCGGCCAAGGGCTGCGAGGTCAGAACATTAGAGGAGTATCAAAACGATGTTTGATTTGGATAGCTATTTGAATGCTCTGATCCTGTCCTGCCGGGCAGCTTTCGGAGAGCGGCTGCTATACGTTGGCCTTCAGGGCAGCTATCTGCGCGGAGAAGCTCACGAAAACAGCGATATTGACGTCATGGTGATTCTGGATCGGTTTTCCGTTCGGGACATGGATCGGTATCGGGAGTTCCTGAAAAAGAACGGTTTCTATGAAAGATCCTGCGGGTTTATCTGCGGCAGAGACGAGCTGCTTCGCTGGAATCCCCTGGAAGTCTGCCAGCTGCGCCATACGACAAAAGACCTGCTCGGCGTATTGACAGATTTTCTTCCGTCTGCGACATGGGAGGACGAAGTCAACTATGTCAAGCTGAGCCTGGGGAATCTGTATCACGAGCTCTGCCATCGCTACGTCCACGCGGACCGGGAAAAGAACGCTGCGAAGTTCCGCGGTACGAGCAAATACCTGCTGTTTCTGATCCAGAACCTGCACTATCTGGAGAGCGGTCGCTTTGTCCTCACCAAAAAGGAACTCAAAGAGGATGTTTCGGAGGAAGACCGGCGGGTGCTGGAGCTGGCCGAGCTGCCGGACGGATTTGATTTCGATCAGGCTTTCTCTGCTCTGTTTGCTTGGTGTCAAACAGCTTTTATGCGTGTGGAACGACTCGCGAAAAAAGAATCCGCTTTCCCCCGATGGAATACAAGTGAGGCTTCCGATCATCATGACTGAAAACAGGATCGAAATCAAACAGGCGGACAGAAGCAATTTCTGTGAAACGTCCATGGATTCATTTGATAGATTTCAAGAGGTTCAGAATGTTTGGCGCATGGAAAACGGCAGACTCGTTTTGAATTATCAACCCTTTACCGAAACCTGGTCGCCCGAACAGAGGCGCAAAAAGGCGGGAGAGATACTGTCAGGCAGATATATTACCTTCTGCGCAGTTGAGGGAGATGCGGTTGTTGGTGAAATCATGCTGCTGCCGGAACTGAACGAGAATCGCCTTATCATTGACAGTTTTCATGTTTCCCGCGCGTTCAGACGGCGCGGAATCGGACGACGACTGGTTGAAACTGCCGCTGATTATGCAAGAGGCCATGGGGCTTCCGCCCTGTACGCATCCTGCTGTTCCGCGGAGGAAACCATTGATTTTTACAAGGCAATGGGCTTCAGACTGAGTGAACATTCAATACCTTCCCGTGTGGAAGACGAACCTTTTGATATTCAAATGGAGTACAGATTATAAGTGAGGCATGGAAACAAGGCTGACGGTCTATTTCGAAGATCCTTTTTGGGTGGGCGTCTTTGAGCGCGTCGAGGACGGCAAGCTCTCTGTCAGCAAGATCACCTTCGGCGCGGAGCCAAAGGACTATGAGGTTTTGGAGTTCGTTCTTGAGCACTACTGCTGGCGGGCGCTGCGTTGCGGCGGAATACATTAAATTCGGAGGCTTGGAGGCATATCAGCAATTCAAGCAGGAGCTGCTGAGCGAAATCAACGTTCTGCTGGCAGCCCAGGGGATCGGCGCGATAGACGGCCTCTTCGAGCTGGTCGGTGAATATGTCAATCTGGAATATCCGATGCCCAGCGGCGAGAAGGTGAAGCTCTTAAATGACAAAAACATCTATCTCGGCGCGCAGATCGAATTCGCGGACCTAGGGATCTGTTACGGAGTTGTCGCGGATACCGGCTTTATCCTGATCTGCAGCTACAGCGTGAACGGCTCAGAGCCGGAGCTGATCGTCTATAAAAAGAGATAAGGTGCAGTTTATGAGTTTGCAGTTATTAAAAGCGGGCACATCAGATGCAATGACACTGAACGGAATTTCAAAGCGTGCATTTGACAGTGATGTTTTCGTGGGCGGACCATCCACAGAAGGTCCGCCCGAGTATATGTCGGTTTCCTTTCATACGAAGATGGCAAGACAAGGGCATCTGTATAAATTGACAGAAGAAGGACGGATCGTCGGCGGAGCGATCCTGTTTTTGCAGGGAGACGCACTGAACATTGGCAGGATTTTCATCGCGCCGGAGCATTTCCGTAAGGGTTACGGATCTTTTATGATGCAGGAAATAGAATCCATGTTTCCCGGAGTAAAAGAGTTTACCCTGGACACACCCGACTGGAATACCAGAACAAATTCTTTTTATACAAAACTGGGATATACGGAAATAAAACGGGACAGCGGTTTTGTTTATTATGCAAAGAGGAACCTGACAGAGAATATGATTCGTTGGGCTGTAAGCAGACTTGGCAGCACAGCGTATGCGGGCTGGTGTCTTGCGTTTATCGAGGATGCGCTTGAAATCAGCAATCAGATCGAAATATACGGCGGAGATTCTGCGAAGGAATCCTGCGAGATGTACAAGGACGCGCTGCGGGGCGGAGTTCCGGAG
>ONGN01000137.1 GCA_900317385.1 uncultured Eubacteriales bacterium | reverse complement strand
CCTCGACTTTTTTGCAAAGGCGAGTATCACAAGGGCAATCACTACGCCGACGCAGAACCCCAAAAGATAATAGTTCATCTTTATTCCTCCTGTCTCTTGACTGAGCGGAGTGTAACACAATGCAAGCATAATGTCAAGTATATTTTACAAAAAATCTAAAATATTTTGCTGTTGATTTTGGGAGATAATAATGGTATAATAATGACACAAGGAGGTGCTGATAATGCCGCAGATTATTCCGATCAGAGACCTTAAAAACACAGCGGAGATTTCCGAGCGCTGCCACGCCTCAAGGGAGCCTATTTTCGTAACGAAGAACGGCTACGGCGATATGGTTATTATGAGCGTAGAAGCATATGAGAGCTCTCTATGGCTCCAGGACGCGCTTATGAAGCTCGAGCATGCCGAGGCGCAGGTTCAGGAGGGAAAGACTATGGATTCGGAGCATTCGATTCAAAGACTGAGAGAGAAATATGGCGTATAAAGTAATAGTTACGGACGACGCCCACGAGGATATGGATGAGGCTGCAGAACTCCTCAAGGGGAATATATTGCCTTATCACTCGCCAATCCATCCGCCGCTTCGTCTCTCCTCGCTGAGATCGAAGCCTGTTTCGAGCAGCTCAGGGCGTTTCCTTTTTCTTACCCGTCCTGCGGCAGCTTTCGCCTTAAGGAACGGGGGTACCGCAAAGCAAGCATCAAGAACTATATTCTGATCTATCGCCCGGTTGAGGAAGAAGAACTTGTGTACGTTCTTCGCTTCCTGTACGGCGGGCGAAATTACGACGCACTATTATAACAAACGGGCTCGGGAAAGCGTTCTCCCGAGCCCGTTTTGTGTTTTTTCAATAGACCGCTTATATCACAGTCCCAGTACGTATTTTGCGCGCATTACGCCGACGACGGTTTTGGCGTCGTTTATCTCTCCGGTGAGGACCATGCGCTCAAGGTCTTTAAAGGGTATCTTCTTCGCCTCCAAAAACTCGTCCTCGTCGAGGTGGCTCTCGCCGCGCTTCAGCCCGGTGGCAAGGTATATGTGTATGACCTCGCTCGCGTAGCCCGGGGTGGGATAGATAACGCCGAGGCTTTCGATCTTTTCGGCGGTGCAGCCCGTTTCCTCGGATAGCTCGCGGGCGGCGCAGTCGAGGGGGTCCTCCCCCGCCTCGAGCTTTCCGGCGGGTATCTCGGTTATCTCGCGGCCGTAGGCGTAGCGGAACTGGCGCACCGTGAAAACTCCGCCGTCTGAGTCGACTGCGACGATGCACACGCCGCCGTGGTGGTCGACTATCTCACGAAACGAGGTGTTCCCGTCCGGCAGCTCGACCTCGTCCTTATGCACGTGGATGATATACCCGTCGTAGATATCCTGACGGGAGAGCTTTTTCTCATAAAACGCCATTTTCGCGCCTCCGTTTGTTATATTTTTGCTAAATTATATTCCGTTAAGGGCGAAATTGCAATAGATTACGTATTGCAATTTGAAAAACGGCGTAATATAATAATTCGGTTACAAAAATATGGGATGTGATACAGATGGAGAAGAAGATACGCAACGTCGCCATAATCGCCCACGTCGACCACGGCAAGACCACCCTCGTCGACGAGATGCTCAAGCAGTCGGGCGTTTTCCGCGATAATCAGGCCGTGGCGGAGAGAGTTATGGACTCCGGCGACCTTGAGCGCGAGCGCGGAATAACCATTCTCGCGAAGAACACCGCCGTTCAGTACGGCGACACGAAGATAAACATAGTCGACACCCCGGGCCACGCCGACTTCGGCGGCGAGGTGGAGCGCATACTTAAGATGGTGAACGGCGTTATACTCCTCGTCGACGCCGCCGAGGGCCCCATGCCCCAGACCCGCTTCGTCCTCTCAAAGGCGCTCGAGCTTGGCCACCGCGTTATCGTGGTGCTCAACAAGATCGACAGACCCGACCAGAGGGTGATGGAGGTCGTTGAGGAGTGCCTTGAGCTTCTTATCGAGCTCGGCTGCACCGACGAGCAGATCGACAGCCCGATGCTCTTCTGCTCCGGCAGACAGGGAACGGCGAGCTATTCGCCAGACGTTCCGGGTACAGACCTCAAGCCCCTTTTCGATACCATTCTCGACTATATCCCCGCGCCGACGACGGACGACGAGGCTCCCCTGCAGATGCTCGTCTCCAGCCTTGACTACAACGAGTACGTTGGCCGTATAGCCATCGGACGCATCGAGCGCGGAACGCTGAAGCAGAACCAGGAGATCGTAGTCACGAACTGGCACGAGCCCGACGCCGCCCCGAAAAAGGCGAAGGCGGTCAGCATTTACGAGTTCGACGGCGGCATAACCGATATCTCGATAGGCGACACGATCTGCGCCCCCGAGGCCCCGGAGCCTCTCCCCTTCCTCAAGATCTCCGCGCCGACGATGGAGATGACCTTCTCCGTAAACGACAGCCCGTTCGCCGGCAAGGAGGGCAAGTACGTCACCTCCCGCAACCTGCGCGACAGGCTCGCGAGAGAGACGATGAAGGACGTTTCCCTCAAGGTCAGCGAGGTCGAGGGCTCGGACCACAGCTTCAACGTAGCGGGACGCGGCGAGATGCACCTTTCGATACTTATCGAGACGATGCGCCGCGAGGGCTACGAGTTCGCCGTTTCGCCCCCGCGCGTGCTCATGCGCGAGATCGACGGGGCGCTCTGCGAGCCTATCGAGCGCGTCGTCGTCGACGTGCCAGAGGATTCCTCCGGCGCCGTTATCGACAAGCTCCTGCGCCGCAAGGGCGAGCTTCAGGAGATGACGCCCTCCGGTAACCGCATGAGGCTCACCTTCTTCGTGCCGAGCCGCGGCCTCTTCGGATACCGCAACGAGTTTTTGACCGATACAAAGGGCGAGGGCATAATGTCCAGCGTCTTTGAGAAATACGAGAAGTACAAGGGCGAGGTCAGCCGCCGCGGCACGGGCTCCTTAGTTGCGAGCGAGACCGGCGACGCCGTCGCCTACGGCATCTTCGGCGTTCAGGACAGAGGCGTTATGTTCGTATCCCCCGGCGTTCCCGTTTACGCGGGCATGGTCGTCGGCGAGACGCCGAAGCTCGAGGATATCACCGTAAACGTCTGCAAGAAGAAGCAGCTCACGAATATGCGAGCCGCCGGCTCGGACGAGGCTCTGCGCCTCGTGCCCCCGCGTATCATGAGCCTTGAGCAGTGCCTTGAGTTTTTGGCGGACGACGAGCTTCTGGAGGTCACCCCGGGCTCGCTCAGGATAAGAAAGTCCATTCTCGACCACTCGCTCAGAATGAAGGCCCTAAAGGGCAAGAAGGATCAGTAAAAGCGAAAGCCTCCCGGTCACCGGGGGGCTTTGCCCGTTAATATGATACCGCATTATTTCAGCGTGGCGACAAAGTATTGTCGCCACGCTGAACAAGTTTTTGAAACTTCAAAAAAGTTTCAAAAACTTAATGATTGAACGCGAAAGACACCCGTCCTGGGTTTCTTTCGCGCTATCTTCCTTCCCTTATTCGATAAGTATACGCTTTTGTCTACAGTCTGAATATCGGCAAGGGTAAAAACCCTTGCCGATATTTTATTATGCTTTATTTCAATCGACTTTGGGAAGCTTTGCGAAGCTCTTCCGAAGCTCCTCGTCGGTGGGAATATAATCGTCCATA
>ONGN01000026.1 GCA_900317385.1 uncultured Eubacteriales bacterium | reverse complement strand
TCTTTATCTTTGCGGGATATACCTGTACGGGTCTACGGGGGTGCCGTCCTTCGTCATCGTGAAATGCAGGTGCTGCACCTCTCCGGTCTCGCCGAGGGCTGTATCGCCCACCGAGCCGATCACGCTGCCCATAGTGACGGCGTCGCCCGCCTTTACCGTGGGAACGGCGGCAAGATTCGCGTATACGCTTAATAGTCCGTCGCCGTGGTCTATCGTCACGACGGTGCCGAGAAGGTCGTCGTGCTCAACCGAGAGGACGCTGCCCTGAGCCACCGCCTTGACCTTGGTGCCTATCGGCGCTTCGATATCAATTCCGTCGTGAGTGCGCCAATCGTGCATAGTCTTGGAGTAGATAAGGCCGTCATAGGAAAACGGCACGGTCACCGGCCCGGCTACGGGTATCGTGAAGGCGAGCTCGGAAGCGGCGTTCTCACTCTTCTCCTCAAGGGCTCCCTCCTCCACCGCTCCGGAGCTCTTTTCATCCTCCGCCGGCTTCTCCTCCGTCTTTCCCGCCGTCTTTTCCGGCTCGGAGGGCTTTGGCTCCTCCTCTATCGGGACTTCGACCGGATTCATGACCGGGGCGGTCTTCTCCGGCTTGGGTACTGCGGCCGACCCGCTCTCGGGCTTTTCCGAGGCGGGAGCCTGGGTTTGCTCAGGTCTCGAGGGCAGGGTCTCAGTGGCGGTAAGGGCGTTATCACCATAGTTCTCACTTGCGATCTCCGCCGGGCTTACGAGGAGCCAGGCGGTTATGCCGATCACGGCGATCGCGGCGAAGAGGACTATGTAAAAGCCCTTTCCGCCGATGAAGCTCTCGAATCTCTCCGAGAGGCTCTCCTTTTCGTTCATTTCATACCTCCAGAAGGAATTTTTTCCGTGTACGCCCATATAATTCCCCAAAAATGCCGATTTTATTCAGAAGCACTTGAAAATTCCGGCTTTTTAGTGTATATTTACCTCGCTCCTTTCTCAGTAGACGGAGAAAGCATATGGGGTTCGAGTCCCCACGTTATTTGAAATCGGAGGAAAAGAATATGAAAAACAAAAAGGTACTTATTGCGCTTATCGCCCTCGTTCTCGTCGCGGCGGCTCTCGTAACGGTCTATTTTCTGACCCGTCCCGCAGCCGACGGGGGCTCCAAGACCGTCACCGTCCAGATCAAGTACGACGACGTTGACAAGGAAGTCGTGCTCCACACCGACGCCGAGTTCCTCTCCGGCGCTCTTTTAGAGAAGAAGCTCATCGAGGGCACGGACACTGAATACGGTCTCTTTATTACCACGGTCGACGGCCGCGCAGCCGACGACGCTGCCCACGAATTCTGGGGCATTTACAAAAACGGCGAGATGACGCCCACCGGAGCGGACAGCACCGCTATCTCGGACGGCGAGCACTATGAGCTCATCCTCGGCACCTGGTAAGGCCTTTTCGGCTCGGGATATAACCTGGCTCGGCATACTTGCCGCCATGATGATCGGCGGCCAGTACGTTATGTCGCAGCTTCCCAATATCGAGCCCGTAAGCCTTATCGTTATCGCGGGAACGCTGGTATTCGGCTGGAGGATGCTGGCGTCCGTCTACGTCTTCGTGATCGCGGAGGGCTTTATCTGGGGCTTCGGCTGGTGGTTTTGGGGCTACCTTTATATGTGGGCGATCCTCGTTATCATAACGATGGTATTCCGAAAAGCCGAAGGGAGACTCACCTGGGCCGTCATATCCGGCTTTTACGGGCTTCTGTTCGGATTTCTCTATGAGATACCTTATATATTCATCCAGAATTTCCGAACGGCGCTCGCCTGGTTTTTAAGCGGGATACCCTACGACTGTATCCACGCCGTCGGAAATTTCGTGATCGCCTTTTTCGTTCTGCCGCCTCTCGTCAGCGTTTTAAAAAAGCTGAGAGCCGGAAAAATCAGATAGTCTTCTATGCTCCCCGGCTGCGGTCGGGGAGCTTTTTTGCGGCAGCACCGGCGGGATTGTCGCGTTAAGATGATACCGCTTCTTGCCCACGGGGCAAATTACCGTTCATTTCTCTCTTTTCGGTCGCCGAAAAGAGAGAAAGAACCAAAGAGAGAAAAGGCGCAAGGGGGGCTTCGCCCAGACGCCCCCCTTGACTCCCCTCCTAAGATTGAAAGCACAGCAATCTTTACTTAATACTTAATCGAAAAGCACAGCACAGCCGTCCGCATTTGCTCGCGTCGCCTCGCGTTGCTTTGTTTTATAATAAACGGAGCGACGCGAGAATTTATAATTCGAGCCTTCGCGGATATAGACGCAATGCCATTCGATTAAGCTGAGTAAAAATTGCTGTGCTGCCAAGTTTAATAGGGATCCAGGGGGCGTCTGGGCGAAGCCCCCTGGTCTGTCTCTCTCTTTTGGTACTTTTCTCTCTTGCAGAACTGGGGAGAGAAAATGTACATAGAGTTATGTATAAAACCCACAAAAATATCCGTTTTTAACTTTACAATCAGTGTCGAATTTGCTATACTATCTATGTATGCAAAACTAAATCGGAAAGGTATGAGATCTTATATGAGAGCTTATCACAACTCCCGAGACCCCTATTTCAGGAGCCCGTTCGGCGCCGTAAAGACCGGCACGAGCGTAACTCTTGCCATTGACGTATACGACGTCGGCGGAATGAACGTCACCCTTCGCACCTGGTCATCCAACCTTGACGAGACCGATTATCCGATGACCTGCGAATGGAAGGGGGATCACGGTCACTTTTACGTCACCATCACGCCCGACAAGCCGAGAATAGTATGGTATAACTTCGTTATCCGCGGCGACCTCGCCTTCGAGGCCTACTACGGGCCGAGGCAGGAGACTGTCGGCGGCGCGGGACAGGAGTATTATAACTACTGCCCCACCTCCTATCAGATCACTGTGTACGACGAGCGTCCCCTCCCCGAGTGGTATAAAAACGGCATCGTATACCAGATCTTCCCCGACCGCTTCAACCGCGGCGACGATTTCCCCAAGAACGCCGAAAAGTTCCTCAAGGGGCATCCGAACGGCGTACACCGCAGGATAGCGGACTGGTACGAGCCCGTATACTACAAGCGTGGCGATAACCACGCCATCGTTGAGTACGACTTCTACGGCGGCACCCTTTTGGGCATCGAGGAAAAGCTCCCCTATTTAAAGGATCTCGGCATTTCCGTTATCTACCTGAACCCGATATTCGAGGCGGAGACCAACCACCGCTACGATACCGGAGACTACACCCAGATCGATCCCCTTCTCGGCACGGAGAAGGATTTCAAGCGCCTGTGCGCAAAGGCTGAAGAGCTTGGCATCTCGATCATCCTCGACGGCGTGTTCAACCACGTCGGCGCGGACAGCAAATACTTTAACCGCTTCGGAAACTACGACGAGGTCGGCGCCTATCAGTCGGCTGACAGCAAGTACCGCGAGTGGTTCAAGTTCGACGAAAACGGCAACTACAGCTCCTGGTGGGGCATAAACGACCTTCCCGATATAAACGAGGACGTTGAGAGCTATCGCAAGTTCATCTACAAGGACAAGAACTCCATAGTCCGCCGCTGGCTCAGAGCCGGGGCGAAGGGCTGGAGGCTCGACGTTGCCGACGAGCTGCCCGACGATTTCATCGAGGGCATCAAGAAGGCCGTAATCGAGGAGAAGGGCAAGGACGGGCTTCTTATGGGCGAGGTCTGGGAGGACGCATCGCACAAGACGGCTTACGGGCATCTGCGCACCTACTTCTCCGGCCACGAGCTCGACTCGACTATGAACTACCCCTTCCGCGACGGTGTACATAACTTCCTCAAGGGCTGGATAAACGCCTATTCCCTCGCCGAGGGCCTCACGAGCCTTCAGGAAAACTACCCGCCCGAGAATTTCTACGGGGCGCTCAACCTGCTCGGAAGCCACGACAGGGCGCGTATGCTCACCATCTTCGGCGACGCTCCCCGCGCCTACGAGATATCGGAGCACGACGCCCGCTATTATAAGCTGCCCAAGGAAAAGATGCCGATGGCAACGGGCAGGCTCTGGCTCGCCACCCTTATCCAGATGGTGATGCCCGGCGTTCCCTGCGTCTACTACGGCGACGAGGCCGGTATGCAGGGCTACAGCGATCCCTTCAACCGCGGGCCCTATCCCTGGGGCAACGAGGAGCCGGACGCGATGAAGATCTACAGGAACGGCATCAACCTGCGCCGCTCCCTCAAGCTCTTTACCGACGGCGACTTCCACTGCTGGGCGATAAACGACGAGGTCTTCTGCATCTCCCGCTCCCTCGGCGATATGACCGCCGTAACGGTAGTGAACCGCGGCATATTCAACGGCTACAGCGTCGATATCCACGCCTGCGGCGAGGCCGTGACCGAGCTTCTCAATAACGACCGCGTCCGTATCGACCACGACAGGGTACATCTCGACCTCGGCCCCCTCGATTCCAAGGTGCTGCTCTTCACGAGATGGCAGAGGCTCTGCAAGCCCATGGAGCGCGGAAGAGGCGTTCTCTGCCACATAACGAGCCTGCCGAACGATATGAGCCACGGCACCTTCAACCAGGAGTGCTACGACTTTATCGACTTCCTCGTATCCAAGGGCCAGAAATACTGGCAGATACTCCCCCTCAACCCGCCCGACGAGCACAATTCGCCTTACGCCGGCGCATCGGCCTTCGCCGGGAACGAGGCGCTGATCGGAAGATCCCGCGCCGAGCTTGAAAACGACTTCCTCGGCTTCTATCCCAGCTCGGACTACGACCGCTTCGTTGAGGAGAACGACCACTGGCTCCCCGCCTGGGGCATGTACTCCGCCCTGCGCGAGAAGTTTGACGGGGCGCCCTGGACAGAGTGGGACGAGGAATACAGGAAATACTCCCCCGACTTCTATAAGGACGAGGAGCTTGCGAAGAGATCCAAGTTCTTCATCTACGTTCAGTACGTATTTGAAAAGAAGTGGAAGCGCGTAAAGGCTTACGCGAAGGAGCGCGGCATCTCCATAATCGGAGATATCCCGATCTACGTCTCCGCCGAGTCCGCCGACGTTTGGACGAGCCCGGAGGCCTTCTCCCTCAACGACGATATGACGGTTAAGCTCGAGGCCGGAGTACCGCCGGATATGTTCTCCAAGGACGGGCAGCTCTGGGGCAACCCCGTTTACAACTGGGACGCCATGAAGAAGGACGGCTACAAGTGGTGGATAAACCGCATGAAGCGCGCCTTCGACCTCTACGACTACGTCCGTCTCGACCACTTCCGCGGCTTCGAGGCCTACTGGGCAGTGCCGCACGGAAAAGTTGCGCTCGACGGCTTCTGGATGCCCGGCCCCGGAATGGACCTCTTCCGGGCGGCTTACGACGCTCTCGGCCCGCTCCCGATCCTCGCCGAGGATCTCGGCTTCATCACACCGGGAGTTAACGCAATGATAGCCCAGCTCGGCATTATGGGCACTCAGGTCATCCAGTTCTACGAGGGCGACCCCTTGAAGCCCTACGGAGTGCATTACGGGAAGATAGCTTACCCCGGCACTCACGACAGCTGCACGACCCTCGGCTGGGTCCAGCTCAACCATCCGAATATGGACGCCGAGAGCACCGCTCTCCGCATCCTCGACAACATCTACAATTCCGACGCGCCGATAATCATCACCCCGCTCCAGGACCTCATCGGTCTCGGGGACGACGCGAGGATGAATACGCCCGGCACAGCCGAAGGCAACTGGGCATGGCAGGCGCACTGGGATATGTTCTTCACCAGGAACTGGCGCATCGACCGCGTTCTGCACCGCAAATAACGCACAAAGGAGATTTGACCGATATGGCAAACTGGGAAAATTTTAAGAAAACGGTATTCTATTCCGAGAAGACGGGCTTTATGCTTGATTTCGGCGGTATGGGCCTTGACGACGAGTATCTTTCCGCGATGAGCGGAAAGATAGCCGCCGCCCTTGAGGGCATGGACAGGCTCGACGCGGGCGAGGTCGTGAACGTCGACGAGAAGCGTATGGTCGGCCATTACTGGCTCCGCAACTCCGCCAAGGCGCCCACCCCCGAGCTCAAGGCCGAGATAGACGGCTGTCTTTCCCGCGTAAAGGCCTTCGCCAAGGACGTGCACGAGGGCAAGATCCTCTCCGGCACGGGCAAGAAGTTCAAAAACGTGATCGTCGCCGGAATCGGCGGCTCGAGCCTCGGCCCCGTATTCGTGGATAAGGCTCTCGCCACGCCCGAGGACAAGATGAAGCTCTACTTCCTCGACAACACCGATCCGGACGGGATGGACAAGGTTTTCGCCGCCGTCCTCCCCGAGCTCGACGAAACTCTGACCGTAGTGATATCCAAGTCCGGCGGAACTATCGAGACCCGCAACTGCCAGGAGGAGGCAAAGGCGTTCTACAGAAAGAACGGGCTTGACTTCTCCAAGTTCGCGGTCTGCGTCACCGGCACGGGCTCCAAGCTGTATAACACGGCGAAGGGCGAGGGCTGGATAGACATATTCCCGATGTGGGACTGGGTCGGAGGACGCACCAGCGTTATGAGCGCCGTCGGTCTCCTTCCCCTCTCGCTCAAGGGCCTCGATATCGACGCCTTCCTTCGCGGCGCCGCCGATATGGACGAGTTAAACCGCAATCACGACGTTATGAATAACCCCGCCGCCATCGCCTCCCTCGGCTGGTACAAGTGCTCCGGCGGAGTGGGCGGCGAGACGATGGTCGTTCTCCCCTATAAGGACAGCCTCGACCTCTTCGCCAAGTACCTGCAGCAGCTCGTTATGGAGTCGCTCGGCAAGGAGCTCGACCTTGAGGGCAGGCTCGTTAAGCAGGGCCTCGCCGTTTTAGGCAACAAGGGCACGAGCGACCAGCACTCCTACGTTCAGCAGCTCGTCGGCGGCCCGGACAACGTGTTCGTCACCTTCGTTCAGGTGCTGAAGGACCGTGAGGGCGCCTCCGCCACTGTCGGCGAGGACTCCACCTCCGGCGACTATCTGAACGCCTTTATGCTCGGCACGAAGAAGGCGCTCGAAAGCCACGGCAAGAGGACCATGACCATGACCGTTCCCACAGTGGACGCTTATAACGTAGGCCAGCTCATCGCCATCTTTGAGCGCAGCGTCGGCATCTACGCGAATCTTATCGGCATAAACGCCTATCATCAGCCCGCCGTTGAGTTCGGCAAGAAGGCGGCCGGCGGACTTATCGCCACTAAGAACGCGGCTTACTCAGCCCTTAAAAAGGCAGGCCGCCCGATGACCGCCCGCGAGCTCGCTTCTGAGATAGACGCGGACGCGGAGGACGTTTTCCGCCTTATGCTCCACCTCGCGAACAACTCCGGGGAGCTTAAGATGGACTGGGCTTCCGACGTTACAGAATCCACCTTCGGCGTAAAATGAAATACGATTTTGACAAGATAATCGACCGCCGGGATACCGACAGCATAAAATGGGATTTCGCGGTCGAATTCGGACTGCCCGCGGACGTGCTTCCGCTCTGGGTGGCCGATATGGATATCCCCACAGCTCCCGCCGTGACGGAGGCCCTCGTTCAGAGGGCCCGTCACGGCATCTTCGGTTACAGCGACGTGAAGGGGGAATACTTCGATGCCGTCCGCGCCTGGTTCTCTTCCCGCCACGGGCTCGAGGTGAAGAGCGACTGGCTCGTGAAGACCTCCGGCGTCGTCTTCGCCCTGTATAACGCCGTCCGCGCCGCGACGGAGAAGGGCGACGCCGTCCTCATCCAGCCGCCCGTCTATCACCCCTTCTACAGGGCGATAGAGGATAACGGGCGCAGGGTGGTTTTAAACGAGCTTATTTACGAAAACGGGGCTTATTCTATCGACTTTGAGGACTTTGAGCGCAAAATCGTCACCGAAAACGTGAAGCTCTTCATCCTCTGCTCGCCGCACAACCCCATCGGCCGCGTCTGGACCCGCGAGGAGCTAAAGCGCCTCGGCGATATCTCATCAAGACATTCCGTTACCGTCGTATCAGACGAGATACACTGCGACTTTACGCTCAGCGGTTATACCCACGTTCCGTTTCTGAACGCCTGCCCCGGTATGGCGGAGAGAACGATACTCTGCACTGCTCCGTCCAAGACCTTCAACGTGGCGGGGCTCCAATGCTCGAATATCTTCATCCCCGGCGAGGAGCTGAGGGAGGCTTTCAAGCGCGAGGTCTCGCTCACCGGCTTTTCCGGCATAAACTCGATGGGACTTAGCGCCTGCCGCGCGGCTTACGAGGGCGGAGCCGACTGGCTCGATGAGCTTCTCGTTTACCTTGAGGGTAACCTCGGCTTCGTCCGCTCGTATCTTAGCTCCGAGCTTCCGGAAATAAAGCTCGTTGAGCCGCAGGGCACTTACTTCGCCTGGCTCGACTTTAGCGCGCTCGGGCTTTCGGACGAGGCTCTTAACGACCTCATCGTAAATAAGGCAAAGCTCTGGCTCGACGCGGGGAATATATTCGGAAAAAGCGGCGAGGGCTTCCAGCGCGTCGTCTTGGCCTGCCCGAGGAAAACCCTTGCCGAGGCGATGGAAAGGCTCAAAGGGGCGGTGCGCTCATTATGATTATCGAGCCGATCGCCTATATAAGAAACGATTTTACCGAAAAATTCGGCATTCCCCGCCAGGCGGGGCTTTCCGAGGTCGAAAGCCTCATCGTATTTGAGCCGGGCTATCGCGACCCCGCCGCTCTGCGCGGCATCGAGGGCTTCTCGCATCTCTGGCTCATCTGGGGCTTCTCCGAGGCGAAGTTTGAGCGCTGGTCGCCTACTGTCAGACCGCCCCGCCTCGGCGGGAACAAGAGGCTCGGGGTATTCGCGACCCGCTCCCCGTTCCGCCCGAACTCGCTCGGTCTGTCCTCCGTCCGGCTCTCCGGCGTTATTGACCTCGGAGCCGAGGGCCTTGCCCTCTCCGTTCTCGGCGCCGACCTTATGAACGGAACGCCCGTTTATGATATCAAGCCCTACCTCGCCTACACTGATTCGCACCCGGACGCTCTCGGGGGCTTTACCGATTCGGCGGAAAACCTCGAGGTCGAGGTCAGGATATCCGACGTGCTTATCGCAAGAGTGCCGGAGGAAAAGCGGGCCCCGCTTCTGAGCGTCCTCGCCCACGACCCCCGGCCGACCTATCAGGACGACCCCGCGCGGGAATACGGAATGAGCTTCGGCGGGATGAACGTCAAATTCAAAATATCCGGCGGAGTGCTCACCGTTACGGATATAGAAAGGACAGTATAATGGAACTTGCGAAAATGATAGACCACACCAATCTTAAGGCGTTCGCCACGGAGGCGGATATCGAAAAGCTCTGCGGCGAAGCGAGGGAATACGGCTTTGCCTCCGTATGCGTCAATCCCGCATACGTCGCCCTCGCGTCGGAGCTCCTTGAGGGCTCGGGCGTCAAGGTTTGCACCGTAGTCGGCTTCCCGCTCGGCCAGAACACCGTGGCGGCGAAGGTCTTTGAGGCCCGCGACGCTATCGAGAACGGGGCGACGGAGATAGACTACGTTCTTAACGTCCCACGTCTCAAGGCGAAGGATCTCTACTATATCGAAAACGAGATGGCGGCAATCGTTGACCTCTGCCACGAAAACGGGGCCGAAACGAAGGTCATTTTTGAAAACTGCTATCTCGATAACGAGGATATAGAAAACGCGGCCCGCGTCGCCCTAAAGGTAAAGCCCGACTTTATCAAGACCTCCACCGGCTTCGGCACCGGCGGGGCCACGGTCGAGGACGTAAGGCTCATGAAGAGCGTCGTAGGCGATGAAGTGAAGATCAAGGCCGCAGGCGGGATAAGAGATAAAGAAACCGCCCTCGCCATGATAGAGGCGGGAGCGGAAAGGCTAGGCTGCAGCGCAGGCGTTCAGATCGTAAAATAAAGAAAAGGAACACCTCATCAGTAAGTTGCGTAGGGAGGCATACCCCATGCCTCCGCGAATTCCCGGAACGCTTACGGAAAATTGCGGAGCGATGTGGGCATCGCTCCCTACGGATAATAATAAAGGGGACGGCTGCGAAATAGTCGTCCCCTCTTTTTGTGTTTTTTGCTTTTATCTCTCTTTACGGTCTATACTCGTTGATTATTCTCACGATGATGTCGTGCAGCTTTTCAACCTCGCAGCTTCCCACGATGGGCTCGAGGTGGCTGAGACCAACGCCGGAGTCGTCGGTCAGGAAGACGTAGGTGCCGTTCGTAAGGATGGCGATGGCCCTGCCGAAGAGCTCGGTCTCGCGATCGCCGTTTGAGCAGATGACAGGAACGAGGTGGATGCCCATCTCGGCGGCCTTGCGGACAGCAGCGGAGATCTCCTTATCGGTGCCGTCGTGGGGAGGCGCGTCGAAGATCATGAACGCGACCTTGACAGCGTCGTCTCTCCAGCCGTTGTGTCCGGATGCAAAGTCGGAGCTCAGCGTCTCGGTAAGTATCTGCGCTACGGCCTCGGGAGTGTCCCCGCCGCCCGTGGCGTACTCGTTTTCAAGCATCTTCTGAACGGCGGAGACGTCGGTCGTGAACTCCGTTACCTTGGTGACGTAATCGTCGCCCTCGTCGCGGTAGAAGCAGACGGAATACTCGGTGCCGTCAGCCTGAACCGCTCCCGCTATGGAGCTGAAGTCCTTCTGGAGGAAGGCCATCTCGTCGCCCATCGAGCCCGTCGTGTCGACTATGAACATGACCTGGAGCGCCGCTCTCTCCTCGCCGGAGGCGTCCACCGTCAGCTCGTCGGAGGGCTTCATAACGGGCGTTCCCTGCTGATCGCCGGGATCGGGCTCAGCCTCTGTCATAAGCGAATAGATCTCGCCGCCGACTCTTACGGACGCGGGCTCCTCGCCCTCTTTATAGAAGAGGTAAGCGACTCCATCCTTGCCCGCCTCGGTCTTCCAAATGACGCTGCCCTTCGCGTCGAGAAGCTCCACCCCGGCGTAGGCTCCGCCGTTCACCGTGAGGCCGTACACCGGGAACGTGATCCTGCCGGAGTTTACGAGGTTAGTGAAGAACGGCCAGTTATCGTTATCGTTCCACTCGGAAGCGGTGAGCACGAAGGCCTCGCCCTCTATCTCGATGGGCTCCCAGGGCTCGTCGGGGTCGCCCGGGTAAACGGGGTCGATGGGCTCAACTTCCCAATCGTCGCCCGGCATCACGGGCTCCTCATCGCCATATTCGGGCGTAGGCGCGGGATCGTCTATTATCCCAACGCTGCCGGGATCCGGCGTCCCTGAGGGCTCTGCCGCTCCGGGGGCTACGGGGGCCGAAGGAGCCTCCGCGGCTGAGGTCTTCATATCGCCGCCGTAAGCGCCGTCCGGCTCAGGCTCAGGCTCGGGCTCTGCGGGCATTCCGTCCATAGCCCAGCCTCCGTCATCGCTCTCGCCGGTGCCGCCCGATGAATTCGTCCAGAGCTTTCCGTCCTCCCCGGTCTTATCCTTGCGGTCGGAGTAGTCGGCAGGGGTCTTAGCGTCGGTCTTTCCGGGCTCATCCGTGTCGGGCTCGGCAGTCGGCTCCTTTGCCGCGCAAGCTCCGAGCGACAGAACGAGAGCTATCGCAAGTATCAAAGAAATCAGCTTTTTCATCTGAAATTTCTCCCTTCTTAAGTCTTTCTGTCATTTAGACGGCAGGACTTTCCTTTTTGTTCCGGAATAATTAAAAAATATCGCCGCAAAATAGCTTTACAACCCAAAATTTCCTTGCTATAATAGTTAATTGGAAAAGAGTATAAAAGAGATAAAATGAAAAAGGGGGCTCGGATAGAGAATGGAAGAATTTACAAGGAAGTTTACAATAACCGATAAAAAGATCGGCACGAAGGAGATCATGGCCTCGGTTTACGATTCTCTTAAGCTTAAGGGTTATGATCCGATCAATCAGATCGTGGGCTATATCCTCTCCGAGGATCCCACCTATATCACGAACTATAATAACGCAAGGGCTCTCATCTGCCGCCTCGACCGCGATGAGCTTTTACACGAGCTCGTTGAGAGCTATCTTAACAAAGCGGACTGAGTTTTAAAGCCTCCCTTTTTGCGGAGGCGGTATTCGTTTGCTCAAATAGTTACAATTCGGTTACAAATAATTTCGGAAGTTAACAGAAAATTCTGCCGAAATTTTAGGGCATAATATTTACATAATATTCCAATTTGTCGCCCGATTTTCAGGGAAAGCCAAGATTTTGCCCGTTTTTCATCGGAAACGCCCATATTTTGGGACGGCGGCTTCCGTCGCATTGCCGATTGGGCGGTCCCGCGCCGGTGTTGACAATTTGGATACAATGTGTTACAATTTGGTTACTTTCAAAGGAGTAATAGCATGGCTACTAAGAAAGCGCAGGCTCTTAGCTATAAGGGCCGTCCCCTCCGCCGTAAGGACAACATTATTTATTACGGCAGCATGTCCGACAAGTACGTTATCATGCTCCAGATCACCGGCACCGAAAAGGTCGACGATCTCAGCGTACCCACAAAGGTGAGCGTTCAGCTTCAGCTTACCGATCCGGAGCTCAAGAGCCGCGACCGCATCGTTAAGAAAACGGAGAAAAACGGGCTTTACGCCGCGATGGACGTGGCGACCGTATGGCTTGAAAGGGCACTTTCCGCAGGTTGAGCTCCACCACTACTAAAGCAATTCGAGGTTACATTATGAAACGAACAAAGAAACTGTTGGCGATCCTTTTGACCGTTTGCGCCCTCATCTCGACGTTCGCGATGGCGGCCTCCGCCGCAGACGTTATCTATTACGGCGCCGCGACGGTCAACGTGTCCGCGCTCAATATCCGCAGCGCCCCCTCCACCTCTGCCTCCCGTCTCGGCAGCCTTACGAAGGATACCCGCATCGCCGTTATCGACAGGGGCGACGGAACCTGGTTCCACATAAACTACAACGGCATCGAGGGTTACGTTGCCGCCGAGTACCTTAAAGACGTCGTGACCGCCGAGAACTTCCAGATGACCGGCGAGATCACCTCAAGCGACGTCCGCATGAGGGCGAAGAACAACACCTCCAGCGATATCCTCGGCACCTATAAAAAGGGCACGAAGGTCGATATCATCGGCATCAACGCCGGCTGGTTCAAGGTTGTCGTCTCCGGCAAGACCGGATACATACGCTCCGACCTTATGAGCATCACCGGGGCTCCCTCCTCCACCAATAACGGCGGGAACAACAGCGGGAACAACAGCGGGAACAACAGCGGCTATCAGGATACCTCCGTCGGAATGTACGGAGTATCGGCCGATGGCGAAGTCGTTCTCGGCGAGGGCGAGGCCTCCGAGCTTGGGCAGAAGATCGTTGATCTCGCGCTCAAGTACGTCGGCTACAAGTACGTTTACGGCGCCGAGAGCCCCAGGGAGGGCTTCGACTGCTCCGGTCTCGTGTACTACGTTTACGGTCAGTTCGGCTATAAGCTCGAGCGCAGAGCCTCCCTCCAGTACAAGAACAACGGCACCACGGTTTCCAAGTCGAAGCTTCAGGTCGGCGACCTCGTGTTCTTCTCCTCGAACGGCGGCGTTTCCGTCACCCACGTCGGTATCTACATAGGCGGCAACAAGTTCGTTCACGCCTCCAACAGCACGGTCGGCGTCATCATCTCCGACCTCACCACCAACTATTACACGAAATGCTGGTTCGGTGCAAAGCGCATCGTATAACAGCTAAGCTCATTTCCATTGACCTCTTCCCTTACCGGGAAGAGGTTTTTTAATAGCTCCATTGCATTAAGATGGAATGTTTATTAAACTTATAAAGAATAAAGCAGTTTCATCTTATTGGGCATAGAGAAAAAGGGATTTATTTTTCCCGCAAAATCTGCTATACTGTAAACTGATATGAAATACATAGAAAGGGGGAACTGTTTTGGCGGTAAGGATACTTCACGCGGCGGATTTCCATCTTGATTCGCCCTACGCCTCGCTTTCCGAGGAGAAGGCCCGTGAGCGCCGCAGAGAGGGGCGCGACCTTCTAATGGAGCTCGCCGCCCTTGCGAACGCGGAGAAGTGCCGAGTCGTGCTTCTCTCGGGCGACCTTTTTGATTCCTCTGCCTCGTATTTTGAGACGCAGGAAACTCTCTCAAAAATGCTCTCCGAAATAAAGGGCGAGGTTTTTATCGCCCCGGGCAACCACGATTACTACTCGTCCCGCTCGCCCTACGCCTTTATGGAGCTTCCCGAGAACGTACATATATTCCGCTCGCCGCAGCCCAGGTACTTCGATATACCCGAGCTCGGCGTTAGGGTGTGGGGCGCGGGCTTCACCTCCACCGTCTGCGACAGCGTGCTCTCCGGCTTCCGCGCCGGGAAGAGCGACCTTATCGAGCTTATGACCCTCCACGCTGACTTGAACGGCGGAAGGTACGACCCGATCACGGAGGACGATATCGCCGCATCGGGCTTAAGTTATCTCGCCCTCGGCCACGTTCACACCTTCTCCGGTATCAAGAAGGCGGGCTCGACCTACTACGCCTACCCCGGCTGCCCCGAGGGCAGGGGCTTTGACGAGACCGGACCGAAGGGCGTTATCATCGGCTCTGTCGGCAAAAACTCCGCCGATCTCTCCTTCGTGCCGCTTGCGAAGCGGCAGTACGAGATCCGCTCCGTTGACCTTACGGGGTCAACTGACGCTCTTGCCTCCGTCATCGCCTCCGTCGGCTCGGGCGACCCGATGAACGTGGTCCGCATCGTTCTCAGCGGAGAGTTTTCCGGGAATATCGACTGTGGGGCTATCGAGCGCGCCCTTGAGGGCAGGTTCTACTCCCTCCAGGTCAAGGATAAGACCATCCCGGCCCGCGGGCTTTGGGACGGGATAGACGAAGAAAGCCTGAAGGGTCTCTTTCTCAAACGGATCAAGGAAGGCTTCGAGAGCGCGAAGAGCGACGATGAGAGAGAGAAATACCTTCTTGCCGCGCGCTACGGCGTAGCCGCGCTTGAGGACAGGGAGGGCTGGCGTCCATGAAGATAAAAAAGATGACGGCGAACTTCGGAAATCTTAAAAACCGAACTCTTGAGCTCGACCCGGGCTTCAACGTGATATACGCCCCGAACGAATACGGAAAGAGCACCTGGTGCGCCTTTATAAAGGCGATGCTCTACGGGATAGACTCATCTGAGCGCGACCGCGCTGGTCACCTCGCCGCGAAAAGCCGCTACAAGCCCTGGGACGGAAGCCCCATGGCGGGAACGATGGATATCTCCCACGAGGGCCGCGACATCACGATACAGCGCACGAACGGCTCCGGCGTCTCCGGCGCCCCGTTCAAAAACCTCCTGGCGGTATATACCGGCACGGCGGAGTTTATCAAGACCCTCACGCCGGACACGGCGGGCGAACAGCTCACCGGCGTTTCGGAGCACGTCTTCGAGCGCACGGCGTACATCCGCAGGCCGGAGATGAGGGTCAGCCAGACCTCCGACCTTGAAAAGCGCATCTCGAGCCTGATATTCTCCGGCGATGAGCAGGCGTCTTACTCCGACGCCGACGGGCGGCTGAGAGCCTGGCAGCGCAAGCTGAGATACAATAAGAACGGTTCTATCCCCCAGCTTGAGGCGGAAAGGCGCGAGGCAGAGGCGAAAATGGACGATATTGCCGAATCCGCCCGTGAGCTCGGCGACCTTCGGAGCAATATTCAGCGGCTCCAAGCCCAGGTGGTGAACCTGGAGGCCGACCTTGAGACCCACGAGAAGCTTGAAAAGCGGGCTGCCGCCCGCCGCATAATTGACACGGAGAAGAAGGTTAAGCTCTGCGAGGAGCGCCTTGAGAAGCTGCGCGCTGAGATAACGCGCGGCGGCAGGGTGATAACGAGGCAGGACCTCTCCGAGATACGAGAGACCGCGTCCTCGGTCGTTCCGCTCAGGCGGGTGAGGCAGGACGCGGAGAAGGCTCTCGCCGAGGCCGAAAGGGAGCTTTCCGACCTGAAGGCGAAGCTTGCCGCCTCGCCGCTCTCCGGCACCACCGAGGAGGACGCGATAGCCCTAAGCCGTTCGACCGCCGAGCTCGAGGTCAAGGTGGACAGGATTAAGAAAAGGCGGGTGCCCCGCTGGATACCCGTTACCCTGATAACTCTCGGCGTGATACTCGCCCTCGTGTTTTCCGGAATCCTCGCCCCCTTCGGCGAATGGATACCCGCGATAGCTCCCTTCGTCCGCTTCCGCCTTTTTGGCGTTGCAGCCGCCCTTATCTTCCTTGCGGCGGGGGCTGCCCTCTTCTTTATTAAACCCTCGGCGGGCGACCTTGAGCGCGAGCTCAAGGCGACGCTGGATAAATACGGCGTCGCCTCCGCCGACAAGCTCTCGAGCCTCGTTACCGCATATACCGCCCTCCTGCGGGGCGAGGCGCCGCTCACCGCCACCCGCGACGCGGCGAGATCGAGATTTTCCGACGCCGCCACCGCCTCTCAGGAGGCGGAGGACAAGGCCGTCCGCGCCATAAGCGAGATAGCGCCCGACGTTAAGTCCGGGCCAGAGGTCATGGCAGCCCTCCGCGATATCGAGGAGCGCATTGAGGAGGTTAACCGCGCCGAATTTGACCTCACCTCCACCCGCTCTGTATACGATACCCTGCTGCACCAGTTTGGCGGCGAGGTGCCGGAGATAGACGATTCGTATATCCCCCAGCCGCTGAGAGACAAGGAGGACACGATGTCCGCCGTAATTCGGGCGAAGGCGCAGCTCACCGAGGCCATCCGCCGCTACGACGTGCTCTCCGGCGAGCGAATGGGCCAGGGCGACCCCGCAGTGGTAGAGTCGAAGATAGACTCGATCAATGAACGTATCCGCGAGGAGGAGACGAAATACTCCGCCCTCGGGCTTGCGATAAGCACCCTCTCCGAGGTCAACACCGAGCTTACGACCCGCTTCTCCCCCCTCATCTCAAAAAAGGCGGGGGAATATATGGAACGGCTGACTGACGGGCAGTACGAGAAGCTGAGCTTCGACCGCGGCTTTGACGCGACGGCGAGGACGATGGGCGATCTATATGAGCACAGCGTCCTCTCCCTGTCCGACGGAACGGTGGACGAGATTTACTTCTCCCTCCGCCTCGCCATGTGCGAGCTCATTCTGACGGGCGACGACCCCGCTCCCATCATACTCGACGACGCTCTTTTGAATTTTGACGACGGGCGTATGGCAGAGGCTCTTGACCTCCTCGCCGCCATAGCCGACACCCGCCAGATAATACTCTTCTCCTGCCACTCCCGCGAGGCCGATATGCTCGAAGGCAAAGCCGGCGTAAACGTGATAAGAGGATAAAATGATCTAAGGACAAACCCGATGAATAAAGCTTCCCCTTCGGGGAAGGCTAAGGGCATAAAAAAGCTTCCCCTCTCGGGGAAGCTTTTTTGTATTATTCTCTCAGTGCTCGGGATGCGGGTCGCGCTTCTCGCCGCCCTCTTTGGCGTCAGAGACGGACTCGATAAGGCCCTTGGCAAGTCCGGCCATACCGGCTATCTCGCTCGGGACAATTATCTTGGTCGCTCTGCCGTCGGCGGCGGCGGTGAAGGCCTCAAGGCTCCTGAGCTGGACTATCTGCTCCTCGGAAAGGCCGGCGCTCTTCAGAAGGGCGACGCCCTCGGCCTCAGCCTTCTTGATGGTCACCATACCCTCGGCCTCGGCCTCCTTATGGAGCCTGATGCTCTCGGCGTGACCCTCGGCCTCGCGGACCATCTGCACCTTCTGAGCCTCGGCGCGGAGTATTGCGGATTCCTTTTCGCCCTCGGCGATCAGTATCGCGGACTTCTTTTCGCCCTCGGCGCGGAGTATCGCCTCGCGGCGCTCGCGCTCCGCCTTCATCTGCTTCTCCATCGCGTTCTGGATCTCGCGCGGCGGGAGGATGTTCTTGAGCTCGACGCGGTTTACCTTGATGCCCCAGGGATCGGTCGCCTCGTCGAGGATGGAGCGCATCTTGGAGTTAATGATATCGCGGCTCGTGAGCGTCTGGTCAAGCTCGAGCTCGCCGATGATGTTTCTCAGCGTGGTCGCCGAAAGGTTCTCGATGGCGGTCATAGGATTCTCAATACCGTAGGTGTAGAGCTTCGGGTCTGTTATCTGAAAATATACTACGGTGTCGATCTGCATCGTTACGTTATCCTTCGTGATAACGGGCTGGGGCGGGAAGTCCGCCACCTGCTCCTTGAGTGAGACGATCTTCTTGACCCTCTCGATGAAGGGCATCTTGAAGTGGATGCCGACGCCCCAGGTCGCGCTGTAGGCTCCGAGACGCTCGACCACGTGGGCGGTCGCCTGCTGCACTACGCGGATATTGGAGACGATGATAAGTACCAAAAGAACGCCTGCGCCAATGAATACGTATTCCATTTTTTCTCCTCCGTATTATTATTTATTTTTATGCCCGCTCAACGATGAGCTTAACGCCCTCGATAGAGACGGGACGGACCAACGTGCCCTTTTCAATATTCGCTCCGTCCCTCGTTCTCGCCGACCATACCTTGCCGTCGACGCTGACGGAGCCGGTGCCGCGGATATTGTCGATATCCTCGGTCACGGGGCATACCGTGCCCAGCACCCTGTCCGCGTTGGTCGGATGCTTTGACCCGTTTACGTACTTTCTTGTAAAGGGCCTCAGCGTAAGCAGGACGCCAACGGAAACCGCGATGAAAACGAGAGCCTGGAGCCATATCTGGGCGCCGAGCCTTTCCGCAAGGAGAGCCGCAGCCGAGCCCACCGCGAACCAGACCGTTACGAGATTTGCGGTAGCCGCCTCGATAATGAGGAACACGACTATCGCCGCTATCCAAAAGAACATCATAATATGTATCCCTCCCCCTGATCTGTCTATATACATTATACCTCTACGCAGCCCCGTTGTCCAGAAAAAAGCGGGGCTGCGGAAAAAATTACAAAAAGAACATCTGCTTTCCGATCTGACCGAAAACCGGTCTGTTCCTCGCCGCCCAGCAGGTCTGGGCCCTTCTTATCGGGGTGAAGTACAGGCTCTCGCCCGCGACGTTCGCCCCGTCAAGGCAGAGCTTCGCGGCGATAACGCTCTCCTTGCGCGGCGTGTTGTATATGCTGCCTGAGTAGGCCGGAGAAAACTGGATGCCGCAGCGCCTGTCGAAAATGACGCCCTTCACGGTATCGGGAAACTCGTCCCTGTCGCGGCGGTTGAGTACCACGTTGCCGACCGCGATCTTGCCGTCGAGCGGCTCCACGCCGCTCTCCGCCTCGATGATGCGTGAGAGCCAGTAGAGGTCGTCCTTATCGTAGTAAGTCTCCGCGCTCTCGATAACGAGGCCGCCGGAGGTGAGGCTGAGAACGCGGGTGGCAGCGTCGTAATCGAGCCCGGCGCCGAAGGCTTTGGCAAGGGCGGAGGCCGGCGCCATAAGCCTGTTTCTTTTAAGCTTTACCCCGTCCGGGCAGAAGAGGTATCGCCCGTTTGCGACGATATACCTGTCCCCGGGCTTCGCCGTTAGCTCAAGCCCCGGAAGCGTGACCGAAGCCTGTTTCTCATCGCGGTTCCAGCTCACCTTTGCCCCGAGCCTTTCGCAAAGCTCCCTTGCCGGGATATAGACCTCCCCGTTTTCCTCATAGGCGAGGGACTCTGAATCTATCAACCTGCCGTCGAGCCTCAGCTCTATCGCGGGCCTTTGCGCCATACCCGTCAGCACGAGGGTGAGAAGGAGAACGGCGAGGATAAGAGACATCTTCCGCATTTACGATCATCCTTTCAAGAAATAATACCTGTGTCGGCATTATTTTAACCCCTGAAAGGCGAAAAACCGGGCGAAATCGGGCGAGCGCGCTATTCAATTACGGTGAGCGTAAACGTAAAGGTCGTGAGCCCTTCCCGGCTCGTCACGAAAATATCCTCCCCGTGGCTGTCGAGTATCGTCTTAACGATATACAGCCCGAGGCCGACGCCCTCCTTGTCCACGCTTCTCGAGCGGTCGCTCTTGTGGAAGCGGTCGAAGATCAGCGGAAGCTCCTCCCTCGGTATCGTTTCGCCCTCGTTTGAGACGGAGACCTTGGCCTTTCCGCTCTCTTTCCAGAGCTCGATGCCGATCGAGCTGCCCTCGCGGGCAAATTTCGCCGCGTTGTCGATGAGATTATACACCACCTGGGTTATCGAATCGGAGTCGCCCAGGGTAATTATCGGCTCCTCCGGCAGGCTCACGTCCACGTCGAGCCCGCGACCCGTTATCTTCGGCTCGAGGCTTACGAGGGCGAGCCTGATTACCTCGGCGATATCGAAGCTCTTTTTCTTCACCTCCGCCTCGTCCATATTGCGGAGCTGAGACATATCGAGCATACCGCGGACGAGCCTGTTAAGCCTCTTCGTCTCCGATGAGATTATCTGAAGGTATTCCCTCTCCCGCTCGGGCGGTATCGTCCCGTCCAGTATCCCGTCGGCAAAGCCGGTTATCGTAGTCATCGGGGTCTTTAGCTCGTGGCTCACGTTGGCGATGAGATCGCGCCTTACCATCTCGCTGCGCTCAAGGCTCTCCACCATCTTGTTGAAGGCGTGACTGAGCTCGCCTATCTCGTCCGTCCGCCCGTTCTCGTCCACTCGAACGGAGAGGTCGCCGCGCCCGAATTTGTGCGCGGCTGCTGCCATCTCGTTTATGGGCTTTGCCTGCTTCTTCGTGGCGAAATAGCAGGCGACGAAGGCGACGCTGAATACCACTAAGGCGATGATGCCGCATACCGTCGCCGAATATCTCCATATCCTGCTTATATCCCGCGCCCCGGCGGAGAAGAATATGAAGCCCGCATACGAGCTTGGGTACTCGTCCCTTTTCAGGTTGAGCCCCACTACGTAGCGCCCCTCAGAGTAGAGCCCGCCGAGCTTACTGAGCCCGGAGTACGCTCCCGTGTTGTTCACCGAGGCGATGAAGCTCGCGGGAACCGTTTTGCCGATGTGCTCGCATTCGAGCTCCCTGTCCGAGCAGGATATCACGTTTCCCACCTCGTCGGTCACGATAACGTGGTAATCCCCCGTCTCCGCTATCAGGACGAGAAGGCCGCGCATCTCAAGGCTGTCCGCCTCAAAATGGCCGGAGTACGACGATATTATGTTAACGGAGGTCTTAGCGTAGGCCTCCATATCGTGGGTCTTCTCCCTGATGATATAGCTGTAGCTTATCATCGCGAAGGCGGAGATGAGCAGGATGAAGCTAAGCGCGAGGGCAAGAGCCACTATCATCAGGTTTTTAACGTAAATGCTCCTGAACCGTCTCATACCTCACCCGTTCAGCACTTCAAATTTATAGCCTACGCCCCAGACGGTCTTGAGGCTCCACTTGTCCGAAACGTTCTCAAGCTTCTCGCGCAGGCGCTTTACGTGGACGTCGACCGTTCTGCTGTCGCCGAAGTAGTCGAAGCCCCAGACCTCGTCGAGGAGCTGGTTGCGGGTGAACACCCTGTTCGGGCTCGAGGCGAGGTGGAAAAGAAGCTCCATCTCCTTGGGCGGAACGTCGACCTTCCTCCCGTCCACAGTAAGCTCGAAGGAGTCCATATCTATAACTAACTTATCGAAGGCAAGGCGCTTCTTCTCGTCCTTTTTCTCTTCGCCGTATCTGCGCATAACGGCGTGGATGCGGGCTATGAGTTCCTTTACCTCGAAGGGCTTCGTTATATAATCGTCCGCCCCGTTCTCTAAACCCATGACCTTGTCGCCGGTCTCGCCCTTCGCGGTGAGCATTATCACCGGGGTCTTGGACGAGGCGCGGATCTCCTTTAAGACCTGCCAGCCGTCCATAACGGGCAGCATTATATCGAGAAGGACGAGGTCGGGCGCAGTCCTCTCAAATTCCGCTATCCCGGCGCCTCCGTCGGGTGCGTGTATGACCTCAAAGCCCTCCTTCTCAAGGTAGAGCCTGATAAGCTCGGCGATGTTTCTCTCATCCTCGACGACGAGTATTTTTCCCTTCATACCTGTCCCCTCCTTTTTCTTTCCTTTATAATATGATTATACACTTAATCCGAGCTTAAAGGTAAACAATTTGTAAAAACGGATTGTTTTTTGCATAAACCCTCCACAGGCTTCCCCTTTGAGGGGAAGGCTTTAAGGGCATCAATGCATTAATAATCCCCCCGGCGGCGGCATAGTATTTACAAAAAAGGGACGGTGACTGAAAATGAAAAAGCTTCTATCCTTTATAATAACCATATCACTTTTTATCCTGCCCGCGCGGGCGGCGGACTGGGCTGAGGTCGAGGACGGCGAGGACGTTGCCGAGGCAGTGTTCGCGGAAGGGGCAGTGCCGGCGGACGCCTCCGAGCTCGTTATCCCCGCCCCCTCGGCTATACTTATCGAGCGTGAGACGGGTACGGTGCTCTATGAGAAGGACGCGGACCGCAAGCTCGAGCCCGCGAGCGTTACCAAGGTAATGACGATACTCCTGATAGCCGAGGCGATAGACGCGGGGGAAATAGACTTTGACGATACGGTTATCGCGAGCGCGAGGGCGGCGAGCATGGGCGGCAGTCAGGTATATCTCAAGGAGGGCGAGGAGATGAGCGTCCGCGAGATGCTGAAATGCATCGTCGTCTCCTCGGCAAACGACTGCGCCGTCGCCATGGCGGAGTACCTCGCCGGGTCTGAGGAGGGCTTCGTAATTCGGATGAACGAGAGGGCGGCGGAGCTCGGTATGGTGAATACCAGCTTTAAAAACTGCACCGGGCTCTACGACGACCCCACCCACCTCACAACGGCGCGGGATATCGCGCTGATGAGCCGCGAGGTGCTCTCTCACCGCTGGATAAGGGATTTTACGACGATATGGACGGATACGATAAGGGACGGTGCCTTCGGCCTTTCCAACACGAATAAGCTCATCCGCTTCTACCCCGGGGCGACGGGGCTCAAAACGGGCTATACCTCCCGGGCGGGCCGCTGTCTTGCCGCATCGGCGGAGCGCGACGGGGTCGAGTACATCGCCGTCGTTCTGAACTGCGCCACGACGGAGGACAGATTTGAGAGCGCGAAGACGCTTTTGAGCTACGCCTTCGCAAATTATACCACGGTGAAGGTACTGCCCGGGAGCGTTATCCCGCCCGTGCCCGTAGAGCTCGGAAAGGCGCGCTTCGTCCAGCCCGTCCTCGCAGAAGAGAAGAGCGTCGTTGTAAAAAAGAGCGAGGCGGGCTCCATTGAAAGCTCGGTGGAGCTTATCGAAACGGCGAAGGCTCCGGTGGCCGAGGGCGATATCCTCGGCCGGCTGACCCTCACCCTCGGCGGTGAGGAGCTTGCGTCCGTCGACCTTGTCGCCGCAGGGAGCGTTAATAAGCTCGGCTTCTTCGACGTTTTTCTGAGTCTTCTCGGAAAGCTCTTTTAGGCTTGACAAAATACACAAAAAATACTATAATCTCCCACGTAACAGGGGCGCCGAAAGGCTGAGACGCGATTATATGCGGACCCTCTTACCTGATACGGGTAATACCGGCGTAGGGAGTTACATAGCTGACTTTTTAATTGCCGCGCCCGTATTAGGTCGCGGCAATTTTTATTTTTTCGGAGGTCAACACTTATGAAACTGTCAAAGAAAACGCAAATGCTCGCTGAGGGTGGCATAGCCATCGCCCTCGCACTCGCTCTAAGCTATCTGAAGATACCGCTCGGCGTTGAGCTCGGCGGCTTCGGCGGCTCCATCGACTTCGTTATGATACCGCTCATCGTATTCGCCGTCCGCTGGGGCTTCGGCTGGGGAATGCTCGCCGGTCTCGCCTTCGGAACGCTCAAGTACTTCGTCGCTAACGGCTTTGCCGTAAGCTGGGTATCCATCATCTTTGATTACTCCGTGGCTTACGCCTTCGTCGGCCTCGCCGGACTTTTAAAGGGCAAGTACGACCACCTCGTCGACGCCGCCCTCATCGGCTGCGTTGCCCGCTTCGTTATCCACTTTATAAGCGGCGTCACGGTCTACGCCGAGTATATGCCCGAGGAGTTCCTCGGAATCGGGAATATGACACCCGCTCTCTATTCGCTCCTCTATAACGGCACCTATATGCTGCCGAACACCGTGATTGCCCTCGTGGTCTGCGCCCTGCTCATCCCGGTAATCAAAAAGCTGCCCAAGACCGAAAAGTAATTTGTAAAAATATTATGTCATTTCCGATATCCCGCCCGCGCGGTGATATAATACCCTCAGAAATTCTTTTCTGAGGGTATAAATATGGGGAATTGGTTTCGCAATTTTATGATGGGGCGGTACGGGCCGGATCAGCTCAGTCTGTTTACTCTCGCCCTCTCGTTTTTATTTAATCTCATCGGCGCAATATTCAATCTCTGGCCGTTATCTCTTCTCGCCTACCTGCTCCTCATTCTCACAATTTTCCGCTTCCTCTCGCGGAATATCCGGAAAAGGCGGGCTGAGAACGATAAGTTCATCAAATACTGGTGGCCGTTCAAAACGAAAGCGCAAAACTTCTTCCGCCGGATAAAGGACAGCCGGAAATACAAATTTTTCCGCTGCCCCTCCTGCAAGAACAGGCTGCGCGTCCCGCGCGGAAAGGGAAAGATAAAGGTCACCTGCCCCAAATGCGGGGAGAGATTTCAAAAGAAAACGTAACGCAATACCGGGCGGCTGAAAGCCGCCCGGTACTTTTATATCGTCGCTTCGATCACCATCGTCTTCCCGTCCGGGGTCGAGGCTGAGATTTTGCCCTTGTGCGCCTCGACGACAGCCTTGGCTATCGAGAGGCCGATGCCGTAGCCGCTCTTTTCGCTCCTCGAGGCGTCGCCCCGGTAGAAGCGGTCGAACATATGCGAAAGCTTTTCGCGGCTTATCCCGCCCTCGGCCGTATTCGAGACGGAGATATGCGCTCCCCTGCCGCTTTTCTTTAGCTCGAGCCTTATTTTCCCGCCCTCGGGCGAATACTTGATCGCGTTATCAAGGAGGACGTTCATAAGCTGCCTTATCCCCTTCTGGTCGCCCGTAACGGCGACGTTCGGCTCTATATCGTAAGTAAAGCTCTTCGATTGCGTCTTCGCAAGGCTCTCAAAGCTCTTCGCCGCCTCCTCGGCAAGGTCGGAGAGGGGAAATTCTATGACCGTGAGTTTTACGTCCTCCTCCATCTTCGACAGGAATATGAGGTCTTCCGTCAGGGCGGCGAGGCGCTTCGTCTGCGCCTTGATATCGTCCGTCCACTCGCTCTCCCCGCTCTCAAGCTCGATGACCTCCGCGTCCGCGTTTATTATCGCGATCGGGGTCTTTATCTCGTGGCCCGCGTCGGTAATAAATCTTTTCTGCTTCTCGTAGCTCTCGCTTATCGGCCTTATCACCCTGCCTGAGACGAGAAGGACGATGAGGAATACGAGCAAGAGCCCGCCCACGCTGATGAGGGCGCTCGAGAGGAGAAAGCTCCTCACGTTGTCGAGAGAACGGCTTGCGTCGATGAAGACGACGAGGCCGTCCTTCACAAGATAGCGGTAGTCGCGGATGAAGCCCCGCTCCTTTCCGCCCACTGCCGCCTCCTCGGCGAGGGAAACAGCCATACTCTCATCGACGGCGGCTATCCTCCCGAGGTCGCAGGTGGCAGCCTTCCCGTTTTCATCGAGGCTTACGGTGAAAAACCGCGTCTCATATCTGACCTCGGGGCTGAAATCCCTAAGCTCGCGCTTATCGCGAAAGAGGCTGTTTCCCCTCTCGCCCGTGGGCTTCTCCGGGGGCTCTTCGCCGTTTCCGTCGCCGCCGTTTCCTCCGCCCATCTCGGGGAATGCGCCCCCGTTCTCCGCAAGGATATCCAGGATCGTGTCGGCGTCGTCTATCACCGCCCGGTAGTTTAACAGGTTCACGGTCACCATTATGATAACGAGGAGCAGAAAGAGGCTCAGCATCGTTATCGCGGTGAATTTTCTTTTGAGCTTTCCTATCATTTCTCCACCTCGAGGCTGTAGCCCGCGTTGCGCGTCGCCTTTATCCTCACCTTGGAGTCGAGGGCGGCGAGCTTCTTCCTCAGATAGCTGAGGTAGACCCACACCACGTTTATATCCGCGTCCGTCTCATAGCCCCACACCCGCTCGAGAAATTTCTCGGCGGATATCAGCGTTCCCGGGTCGCGCATCAGAAGCTCCATCATTCCGAACTCCTTTCCGGCAAGGCGGAAGCTCCCCTTCGGGGAGGCGAGCTCGCAGGAGGCGAGGTTCAGCGTTATATCCCCGTAGGAGAGGACGGAGCTTCCCTGGCTCTGCCGCACCCGCGTCATAGCCCGTATCCTGGCAAGAAGCTCCTCTTTGTCGAAGGGCTTCGTCAGATAGTCGTTCGCCCCGGTGTCGAGGCCGAGCACCTTGTCCTCGATCTGGCTCTTCGCGGTGAGCAGCAGAACGGGTACGGTGTTCCCCTCCTCCCTTATCCTGCGCAGCACCTCGATGCCGTCCATCTTCGGCATCATAATATCGAGTACGGCCCCGTCGTAGGAATCGGCCTCGAGGTATTCAAGAGCCTCCCTGCCGTCGTACACGGCGTCGACGAGGTAGTTGTTCTTCTCAAGTATGATCTTTATCGCCCTTGACAGGCTCTTTTCGTCCTCGGCAAGCAGCAGCTTCATGGTATCACCTCTTTTTTCTGTTCTTTGCTCTTTTGATCGCCTCGCGCTCGGCTTTCAGGTTTTTATACAGCTTTTCCCCGCTCCAGCTAAGGTTAGTTGGGGTGGTTACAGCCTTTAGCCCTATGCCCAGCGAGCGCAGAGCCTCAAGCGCGGGATCGAGGCCGTCGCGGCTAAAGCCGTGCAGAACGGCGAATATCTCGTCTATCCCGTCCCCCGCCGCCTCGGCGGAGCCGGGCTCGAGCACGGATCGAAGGCTGAGCCCGTATCTCTCCCTTCCGATAAAGAGGACGGGCAAACCCGCCGCCTTGAGCGTCTCCGCCGCAGCGTCCCTCTTCTCCTCGGGCATCGCGTATATGAGCACTATTCTTGAAAGCATACGGCACCTCCGTTTTATCCCATATTAAACCGCGTTCCTAAAACGAAGCTTAAATCGTTTACTGAATTATACCACGCCGCCCGACCCTCCACAAGCCCGGGCGCAAAACGGTGTTTCGCCCCTTGCCCAGACAAGCATATCTTTATTTGCAAATATCTCATAATTGTGATAATCAGGCCTGTTTTACGTATCTTTTCTCAGTATATCCAGGTACTCCTCATAGGCAAATACCAACGCTTTGCCGGATTTCGTAGAATACTTTAAGATATCCTTATTGCATAGCGTGGCGATATAGTTTGCAGTGCCGTTACGGGATAGGCCCAGCGCAGCAGCTGTTTTTACAGTCTCAATAATCGGGTTACGCTCAATATAGGCGAACAGGTTCATGATGTTCTGCCGAGAGCGAGTCGGGACATCTGCCAGCTTTGCCTCATTTCTCTGGTGCAGTTCGTTCAGCCGGTCAATGGTCTCAGTTGCATCTTCGGCAGTTTCTGCGACGCCGCGCAGGAAGAATTTCACCCATTGCTCGTAGTTTCCCGCTCTGCGGATTTCGCTCATTCGGTCGTAGTATTCGATCCGGTTGGATTTCAAGAAACACGACAGGTACAGTACCGGCGATGAGATGACCTCTT
>ONGN01000037.1 GCA_900317385.1 uncultured Eubacteriales bacterium | reverse complement strand
GCTGACGCTTAGGGTTAACATTAGCACAAGCGCCGTCAGCAGCGCAGCAGCCTTTTCAAGCTTATTCATATCTTTTCTCTCCGTTCCAATTTCCTGCGTAAAATATTTACGGTTAATCGAGATCGAGCGCTATTTGATTCTGTGTATCGTATTTGCAATTTCCTGTTTAGCCGCAGATTTGGACGCGATAATCGTCTCTGCAAGCGCCTTTCCCTCCTCGCCGCTCGCTCCGGTTATCATCTTCGGGCTATACAGTATCTCAACCAGAGCCCAGTCTATTGCCGCCGCTTCGCCCTGGAAGTTGTTATCCTGATAGAAAACGCTTTCATAATAGTCGTCAGTATCCTGTAAAAGTCCAAGCGATTGAAGCACTTCCTCGTAAATAATCGAGTCGCGTTCAGTTCGAGACGGGATCTCGTCAGCGATAAGAACTACAGTGTTCGTTATTGCGCCGTATCTTCCGTAATCGTCATAATCCCACCAGATATTTGCATACCCCCAGAAGTACCCGGCTGCGGTGGAAACGTACTTTGTAAAGTCGTCCATACTTACAAAGTATATTTTCATATTGGCATCCTCCGGATTTTTTGCCTCCGCTATTCCGGAGAAGCCAAGGGTCACGTTCAGTCTTTCCGTTATTGCTTTTAACGTTTCAAGGTCGCCTTCCTGCGGATTGCCATTGACGCTGTATCTGATCGGCTTTACCCATCTTACGTTATGGTCTCTCGCTCCTCCGTATTCGCTCTGATAGGCTACGCTCATAAAGTAAGTTAGTACCTCTTCATTTGAATAGTCTTGAAGCCACCGGGTTTCTCCTGTAGCCCCCGACGCGGATTCGGTGCTCGACCGATTTGAAAAGGAGCTGAGAAAAGAGGAGTCCATAGCCGCAAGGGCGCTGACGCTTATTGATAGCGTTAGCACGAGCGCGATAAGCACCGCGGTAAGTTTTCTCAGCTTCTTCATATCATTTACCACCCTTCGTTATTACAGAAGCCCGATAAGCTCCCGAACTTCCTCTTTCGTAGTCGCCCAGTCCGTGCATAGCCTTACAACCGTGTGGCCCGTGTCAAACGGCTCCCAGCGGGATACCGCCGCCTTCTCAGCAAGGGAGGCAAGGCGTTCGTTTCTCATAATCACGAAGACCTGGTTCGTCGGTGAGTCTATGTAAAAGCGGTATCCCTTTTCCCGGAGCGCAGCTTTAAGCTCCGAGGCTCTGTCCACCGCATTTTTCGCGATCTTGAAATAGAGCCCGTCAGTAAAAAGAGTATCGAACTGTATGCCGAGGAGCCTGCCCTTTGCGAGCACTGCTCCGTGCTGCTTGGCTATCGTAAAGAAATCCCTCCCGAGGCTCGGGTCCGGGAAAACTACCGCCTCGCCGAACAGGGCGCCTACCTTCGTTCCGCCGATATAGAACACGTCCGCAAGACGGGCTATATCGGATAGCTCCACGTCGCCGCCCTCGGCAGCCAGCCCGTAGCCCATTCTTGCCCCGTCGATGAAAAGCGGAAGCTTATAATCGCGGCAGACGGCGCTAAGCTCCTCGAGCTCAGACTTTGAATACACCGTTCCGTACTCGGTCGGAAAACTTATGTAAACCATACCCGGTCTTGCGATATGCGGCCAAGCCTCGTCGGCGTAATAGCCCTCGAGGTAGCTTCTGACAGCCCGGGCGGAGAGTTTTCCGTTCTCTCCGGGAAGCGCGATGACCTTATGCCCGCTCGCCTCTATCGCTCCGCCCTCGTGGCCGTTTATATGACCGGTGTCGGCGGAGATGACGCCCTCTATCGGTCTAAGAAGGTGGGATATAACGACGGCGTTCGTCTGAGTGCCGCCGACGAGGAAATATACGGCGGCGTCCTCTTTGCCGATGGCGGCGCGTATCTTCTCCCTTGCGGCTTCGCAGTATTCGTCCTCACCGTAGCCCGGCGTGGAAACGAGGTTAGTCTCATTAAGGCGCTCGATTATCCCGGGGTGCGCCCCTCTCGTGTAGTCACATTCAAAGTGAAGCACCGTCTTCCCCCTCTCTTTCTATTTTGCGGACGTATTTTTCGACCTTGGCGCGGGTATTCATAATATCCCTGCCGCAGCCGAGGCAGCGCATTTTAAAATCAGCGCCGACTCTGGTCACGAGCCAGCGGTCGGAGCCGCAGGGGTGGGGCTTTTTCATTTTCAGAACGTCGCCAACCCTGATATCCATCAGCCGTCCTCCCCCTTTATCCCGTCCCAATACTTTTTCGCCGCCTGCTCGTTCTTATTGTCGCCGTACTCGTAGTATTTCGTGCCGACGAGGTTATCTGGCAGATACTGCTGCTTTACCCAGTGGTTCGGGTAAGAGTGCGGGTACTTGTAGCCCTGATCCCGCTCAAAGCCCGTCCCGTCGGCGTGGACGTTCTGAAGCTCGCGCGGCACGGGGCCCGCCTTCCCCTTCTCAACGTCGCGCATCGCCCTGTCTATCGCCATAACCACCGAATTGGATTTCGGCGCCGTAGCGAGCAGGATCACCGCCTCGGCAAGGGGCAGCCTCGCCTCCGGAAGGCCGAGCTGAAGCGCCGCGTCGACGCAGGCCTTGACGATCGGCACGGCCTGCGGGTAGGCAAGGCCGATATCCTCAGAGGCGGAGCACATTATCCTGCGGCAGGCTCCGGGCAGGTCGCCCGCTGAAAGCGTTCTCGCAAGGTAGTGCAGGGCGGCGTCCGGGTCAGAGCCTCGAAGCGATTTCATAAGTGCGGAGACTGCGTCGAAATGCTGATCCCCGTCCCTGTCATAGTGCATGGCGCTCTTTTGGCTTACCTGAACGGCGTCCTCAAGAGTTATCTCTATATACCCGCCGCGAATTTTGGAGGCTGAAAACAGAAGCTCAACGGCGTTAATCGCCTTTCGCACGTCGCCACCCGACGAGGCGGCGATATGCGCGCTGACCCCGTCTTCAAGCTTTGCCGGAGTACCGAGGCGCTCCTCCATTTTGGAAACTGCGCGAAGCACAGCCTTCTCCACCTCATCGGGCGGCAGCTCCTTAAACTCGAACACGGTGGAGCGGCTCAGTATCGCGTTATATACGTAAAAATACGGATTTTCCGTTGTTGACGCTATCAGCGTTATCTTCCCGTTCTCTATAAACTCAAGCAGGCTCTGCTGCTGCTTTTTGTTAAAATACTGTATCTCGTCAAGATACAAGAGAACGCCGTTCGGAACGAGGAAGCTGTCAAGCTCGGCTATGATATCCTTTATGTCTGAGAGGCTTGCCGTCGTGGCGTTGAGCTTTCTCAGTTCTCTGTTCGTCTCTCTCGCTATGATATTGGCGACCGTCGTCTTTCCCGAGCCGGACGGGCCGTAGAATATCATATTCGGCACGTTGCCGGAGGCTATTATCCGCCTCAAAAGCCCGTTCTCACCCAGTATATGCCTCTGACCGTACACCTCGTCGAGGGTAAGGGGCCTTATCTCATCTGCTAAGGGTCGGTACATTGGCTCATCTCCCAATCGAATAGTAGCGGCAGAGGTCGCGCAGGCAGCAGTTCTCGCAGGCGGGCTTGCGCGCGTCGCACACGGCTCTGCCGTGCATAACGAGGCGGTGGCAGAAATCGTTTGCCTTCTCGGGCGGCAGGATATCGCGGAGTACAGTCTCGATCTTTGCGGGGTCCTTCAGCTCGTGGTAGCCTAACCTGCCCGTCAGCCTGATGCAGTGGGTATCCACAACCACGCTGCCCGGCACTCCGTACACGTCGCCGAGGATGAGATTCGCGCTCTTGCGCCCAACGCCGGGCAGACGCAGAAGGTCCTCCATATTATCCGGCACTTTTCCGTTAAATTCCGAAACGAGCATCTGAGCCGCGGCGACGATGTCCCTCGCCTTCCCATGGTAAAAGCCGGTGGAGCGTATGTATTCCTCAACGTCCTCAATATCTGCCTTCGCCATCTCGTATACCGTCGGGTATCTCTCAAAGAGAGCGGGGGTCACCATATTGACCCTCGCGTCAGTGCACTGGGCGGCAAGGCGGACCGATACGAGGAGGTGGTACGCCTCGTTATAGTCGAGCGTGCATTCCGCTATCGGATACTCCCGCTCAAGTCTTTCTATTATCTCGTTTGAAGTCTCTCTATCCATCATTTCTGTCTGAGTCTTTCGCAGAGCTCCCCATCGGGTCTCGCGATGACTGTCCTGTAATTAGTATAAATGACCATACCGGGTCTTGCACCCGAAGGCTTCTTAACGTGCTTCACGAGGGCGTAATCGACCGGCACCTTGCCGGAGTCCCTGCCCTGGGAAAACCACGCGGCAAGGCTTGCCGCCTCGGAAAGCGTGACCTCGTCCGGCTGGGAGCCGGCGCAGGATATAACGGCGTGGCTTCCGTGTATCTTCTGCGCGTGGAGCCATACGTCAGTCGCGGCGGAGTCCTTAAGCGTAAGCCTGTCGTTTTCAAGATTATTGCGTCCGACTCTGATAAGCGTTCCCGTGGACGAAATAAACCTCATCGGGCCTTCCCGCCTTCCGAGCTCCTTTTTCTTTCCGCCGCCGGAGCGAATAACTCCCGCCGCCTCAAGCTCCTCCCTGATCGCCATTGCCTCGCGCAGAGTGGAGGCGCGGGAAAGCTCGTCCAGCACGCTGTCGAGGTAAAAGACTTCCCTCTCGCCCTTTTCTATCTCGCGTGTGAGGTGCGTGACCGCATTTTTCAGCTTTGTATAGCTCTTATAGTACCACGCGGCGTTTTCCTGCGGGGTTTTGAGCGGGTCAAGGCTTATCTCTCTCTCCGACCCGTTCTCAGAATAATAGTCGAAGGCTTTTAAAACCCTGTCGCCCTTTTTCATCGCGTGGATATTTGTAGTTATTATATCGCCGCACTCGCGGTAATAGTCGCGCTTTCCGGCCTCCAACAGCTCCTCGCGCTGAGCCTCCACCCTGCGCTCAGTTCTGTCTCTCAGTGTTCTTACGCGCTTTACGAGATCGCCCGTGCGTCTGCGGCGTCTCTCCTCCTCGGCTTTCTCCCCATAGTAGCCGTCAATAAATGCCGAGGGGCTGTTTAGCCCGCTCTTTAAAAAATCATCAAGGAGCTTTGACGTTTGCGGTATCGGGTGGGGGTTGTCGGGATACCTGTATTTCATTCCGGGGAGTATCGCCCTGTCCTCCATCGCCCCGCCGGAGCGGTAGAGGCAGTCCGTAATTATTCCGTCCCCGTCCGTCAGTATAGCGTTCGCGTTTCTGCCGAAAAGCTCGATGATAAGCCCGCGCTTCTCTCCCTCGCCGAACATTCCGGGAGCGTCGAGCGAAAGCTCGACTATCCTCTCGCCCTCCGTCTGCGTTATAGACGTTATCCTCGCGCCAACGAGGTGCTTTCGGAGGAGCATACAGAACATCGGCGGCTCAGAAGGTCTGTCGTACTCACGCTCAGTGAGGCATATCCTTCCCCCGCTCCCGATGCCCCCGATATAGAGGTCACGCCTTTCGCCGCCCGCCTTTACGGTCAGGATAAGCTCAGATCGAGAGGGCTGATTTACTTTTTCGATCTTTCCTCCGTCAAGCACGCCCGCAAGCTCGCGGACAAGCTCAGAGAGGAATATTACGTCAACCGCCATCAGTCTTCCTCCACAGCCATCCTGAAAAGCTCCTCAAGGCGCTCGCGCTCGCCCCGAAGATAGAGCCAGCCGAAAAGCGCCTCAAGTCCCGTCGCCTCATGGTACTCCTTTACGGAGGCGGCCTTTGGCACGGAGTTGACCTTCGCGTTTCTGCCGCGTTTGTAAACACCGAGCTCCTCCTCGGTAAGATGAGGCGCAAGCTTTTCCGCCGCCTTAGCCTGCGCGGGAGCCGCCACGAGCTTTACTGCGGCCTTGTGCAGCTTATTCGCCGTCTCCTTCCCGCGCGAAGAGAGCATGGTCCTCGTCATCAGCTCGAACACGGCGTCGCCAATGTGGGCGAGAGCGAGGCTCGGCAGGCCGTCGGCTTCCTTTTCTTCAAGTTCAGGGTTTAAATATTGCATTCTTATTTCACCACTACGTTTTCTTCTCCGAACATCTCGCAAAGCTCATTAACGAGGGCTCTGTGGATGATGCAGCTTGTCCCGGCTCTTTTGCCCGTATCCACAAAGTAAATAACGAGCTTTTCCTCGCCGGGGAACATATTCAGTATTAGCTTCAGCTTCTCCATACGCGCGTCAGACACGGACGGAAGCCTGAGATAGAGCTTCTTTTCCTTCGATGCAAGCGGCTTTTCGCGCAGCTCCTCTCCTTTTTCGGGCTGGGCGTCAAGGTCGGAGAGCGGTCTAATTTCGTTTGCCATTATCTGGGGCGGCTTTTCATCCCTTATCGAAAGCCTGCCTTTGATGCTTATAAGCGAATCGGCGTTTAAATATGCGCCGCTTCGCTCGAGCACCTGGCGGAAGCAGAGCGTTTCGATGCTGCCCGTTCCGTCGTCAAGGGTAACGTACGCCATTAGAGCGCCGTTCTTCGTCGGCCTCGTCTTCGAGGCGGAGACCACTCCGGCAACGGTCACCTCATCGTTATCCGCGAAGGCTCCCTCACCGCCATTTTCGGCGCAGTCCTCGATTATCCTGCCGATCGGCACGGCATTTATCCTCTTTATCTTGCTTCTGTAGCCGTCCATCGGGTGGCCGGAGAGATAGAGCCCCGTTACCTCGCGCTCCATTATCATTTTATCCTGAACGGAAAACTCCTCTATCTTCGGAAGCGTTATGCTGTCTTTTTTCGTTCCGCTCTCGTCTCCCGAGGAGCCGAAGAGATCCATCTGCCCGTCCACGTTCCTTCTCGCCTCGTCGGCTATCGTATCGATAACGAGGGGGCAAACCTGCATGAGCTGACGCCTGTTAGCGCCGAGGGAATCGAAGGCGCCGCATTTAATAAGGCTCTCAGCAGCCCTGCGGTTAAGATCCGTCTCCGCCATACGGCGGCAGAAGTTCTCAAACGAGGTGAATTTTCCGCCCGCTTCCCGCTCGGCTATCACGTTATCTATGAATTTAAAGCCGATGTTCTTAACCGCGACGAGCCCGTAGCGGATATCGCCCCCGCTCACGGTAAAGCGGGTGCGCGATTCGTTAATATCGGGGGGCAGGATGTTTATTCCCATCTCCTTGCACTCCGCCGTGTACTCAGCGACCTTATCCGGAAGGTCGAGGACGGAGCTCATGAGCGCCGCCATATACTCCCGCGGATAGTGGCATTTTAAATACGCCGTCTGATAGGCGACTATCGCGTAGCTCACGGCGTGCGCCTTATTAAATGCGTAATTTGCGAAGTCAAGTATCTCGTTATATATGCTCTCAGCCGTCTTAGCCGGCACTCCGTTAGCGACAGCTCCGGCTATGCCTCTTGCCGGATCGCCGTTTATGAACGCGGCTCTCTCCCTCTCGATCTCGTCCTGATGCTTTTTGCTCATCGCCCTGCGGATCATATCCGCCTGACCGAGAGAGAAGCCCGCGACTCGGCGGAATATCTCGATAACCTGCTCCTGATACACGATGCAGCCGTAGGTCACGTTCAGTATCGGCTCAAGTATCGGGTGCTTATAGGTTATCTTCTCCGGGTGCTGGCTCGAGTCGATGAATCTCGGTATCGAGTCCATCGGCCCCGGCCTGTACAGGGCGATAACTGCCGTGATATCCTCTATGCTCTTCGCCTTTAGGCCGACGCAGACTCCCGTCATTCCCGCGCTTTCAAGCTGGAACACTCCGCTCGTTCTGCCCGCCGCGAGCATATCGTAAACGGCGGCATCGTCGTCCGGTATCTTTCTTATATCAAAGCCGGGCTCTTTTTTCCTGATGTCCTTTACCGCGTCATCGATTATCGTCAGGTTTCTCAGCCCGAGGAAGTCCATCTTGAGAAGTCCTAGCTCCTCAAGCGTGGTCATAACGTACTGTGTGGCTATCGTATTGTCCTTCTTTGAGAGTGCGAGGGGCACGTAGGTATGCACGGGATTTTTCGTTATCACGATGCCGGCGGCGTGCGTGCCGGAGTCCTTCGGCATATCCTCGATCGCTATGGCGGTATCGACGACCTTCTTTATTTGCTCGTCCCCGTCGTACATATCCCGAAGGTTCTTCGAGATCTCAAGAGCCTCCTTAAGCGTCATCTTGAGGGCGTTCGGGATAGCCTTGGCTATCTCGTTCTCCTCCTGGAAGCTGAGGCCCATAACCTTGGATACGCTGCGCACGGCGTTCTTCGCCTTGAGCGTATTGAACGTGATGATCTGAGCGACCCTGTCCTCACCGTATTTGCGCTTTACGTAGTCCACGACCTCGCCTCGCCTGCGCTCGCAGAAGTCCATATCTATATCCGGCATACTGACACGCTCCGGATTTAAAAAGCGCTCGAAGAAGAGGCTGTATTTAATGGGATCGACCTCGGTTATATTAAGGCAGTAGCTCACGACGCTGCCCGCGGCGCTGCCTCTACCGGGGCCGACGGGTATACCCGCTCCCTTCGCAAAGCCCACGAAGTCCTGAACTATCAAAAAATAGTCCGTAAAGCCCATCTTGTTTATCATATCGAGCTCGTAATCGAGCTGACGCCTTACGTCCTCCCGGTCGGGGCCGTATTTTTCCATCATGCCCTTCTCGCAGAGCTTGCGGAGATACACGGCGGCGTCGCTCTCGCCCTCGGGGAGCTTGAATTCCGGCAGGTGGTAGCGCCCGAACTCGAACTCGAGCGTGCATTCTTCCGCTATTTTCGACGTATTGTCCGCCGCCTCGGGATGGTCGGGGAAAAGGGCGCGCATCTCCGCCTCGGTCTTCATATAGAGCTCAGTCGAGTCAAAGCGCATCCTGTTTTCGTCGTCCACCGTCTTTCCGGTCTGGATGCACATCAGAACATCCTGCGCGTAGGCGTCGTCCCTCGTTAAATAGTGCGCGTCGTTCGTCACTACGAGGGGGATACCCGTATCCTTCGAGAGCCTGATAAGCGCGGCGGACGCCTTTTTCTCCTCGCTTATACCGTGGTCCTGAAGCTCAAGGTAATAGTTTTCCGCCCCGAATATGTCCCTGAACTCGAGGGCGGCCTTTTTAGCGTCCTGATACCTGTCCTGAATAAGCAGCCTCGGCACTATCCCCTGTATGCAGGCGGAAAGGCAGATAAGCCCCTCGTGGTACTCTCGCAGAAGCTCCATATCCACTCTGGGGCGCATATAGAAGCCCTCGACGAAGCCCATAGATACGAGGTAGCAGAGGTTTTTATATCCGGTCTCGTTCTTAGCAAGAAGTATCAGGTGATACCGTTCCGAATCGAACTGATGCTCCTTATCGAATCTCGTGCGGGGCGCGACGTAGACCTCGCAGCCGATTATCGGCTTTATCCCCTGTTTTTTACATTCCTTGTAGAAATTTACGGCTCCGTACATAACTCCGTGATCCGTTATCGCGCAGGCGGTCTGACCCATGGCCTTTACGCGGGCCACAAGGTCCTTTATTCTGTTCGCTCCGTCAAGGAGCGAATATTCGGTATGTACGTGAAGATGCGTAAACGCCATTGTTTCTCCTTTCGCAAAAAAGTAATCAATCAAGCTCCGCCGCTTTATCGGCAAGCTTTTTCATCCTGTGGCTGAGTCCGGATTTCGTAAGCCCCATAAACGCCGCGAGCTCGGAAAGGCTCATCTCGGGGTTTTCTTCCCTCGCTTCTGCGACCTCACGCAGCTTTTCCGGAAGGGCCTCAAAGGCTCCCGCCTCGCGCAGCCTTTTAACGGCATGGAGCTGCTCCTCAGCCGCGACAACGGTTTTGAGGACGTTCGCCGTGTCGCAGTTTACGCGCCTGTTCACGGAGTTCGTCATATCCTTTTCAATCTTCGTGTTCATTATTTTCATCGCGGCGACGGGGGCTCCTATCTTCGTGAGCAGGTCCTCGATCGCCGAGCTCATTTTGAAGTAGGTAACGTAGTTCTGACCGCGGCGCACGAGCCTCGATTCAAAGCCCATATCGCTCAAAAGCGCGGGAAGCTCCCTCGATACGAAGGGATGCGTGGTTGAAAGCTCGAGGTGGTATCTCTTTTCCGGGTCGGTAACGCTGCCGCCCGCCATAAAGGCGCCGCGCAGAAAGCTCTCCTTTGCCCCCTCGTCCTCAAGCGCGCCGAGGTTTATATGCAGAGCCGTAAGGCTTTCGGCCTCGTAGCCGTAGGTCGAAAGCACCTTTTTGAGCTTTGCTTCGTCCGTGATCGAAAATATTTTCTTTTTCCTCTCCCCGTCGCCTGAGACGGAATCGAAGTCGAGCCCGAAGGATCTTTTGAAAAGTCTCGGAAAGTGTGAAGCGAGGTCTGCGTTCCCCGTAACGATTCGGATCTCTCGCGCCGTGAACGTGTTGGCAAAGAGCAGGACGCCGTATGCCTGGGCGGCCGCCATCGTCTTCGGCCCGATATCAGCCCTGCAAAGCTCGGTTTTAACTTCATAGGAAAACGACATCCGCTTTCGCCCCCTCACTCTAAGCTATAAACTCTTGATTATCCCTTGTCCGCGTCTCTGTGGATGCACTCGGTGGAATAGCCCTTCTCCGAGAACATTTTGGCTATTGCCTCGGATACGGCGACGCTCCTGTGCCTGCCTCCGGTGCAGCCTATGCACACGGTGAGGCTCAGCTTGCCCTCCTCCTCGTAGTTTGGGAGAAGGTACTCCAAAAGCCCCTCAAAGCGGCGCAAAAACTCCTCAGCCTGACCGTTTTTGAAAACGTAGTCCACTACGTCCTTTGATTGCCCAGTTTTGTTCTGGAGCTCGGGAACGTAGAACGGGTTGGGAAGAAATCGCACGTCGAAAACGATATCGGCCTCGATCGGGATCCCGTATTTATACCCGAAGCTCATAACGGTGACTTTGATCTTGTTGTCCGCTCCGCCTCCGAAGATGCGGATAAGGTTTCTCTGGAGCCTTCCGAGGGTCAGCCCCGTGGTGTCGATAACGTAATTTGCCCTGCTGCGAACTGGCTCGAGCATCCTCATCTCGCGCTGAACGGCCTCGACGAGGCTCAGCCCCTCGCCCGTGAGCGGATGGCGGCGGCGCGTCTCCTTATACCGCTTGACTATCGTTTCAAGCGTGGCGTCGACGTAGAGTATCTTATACTCAAGTCCAAGGGCGGTGAGCTCGTCGAGCGATTCAAACAGCTCGTCGAAGCTTTCGCGGCTCCGCACGTCGGTGACGAGGGCGACTCTCTCGTATCTGCCCCTCGTGGCAACGCAAAGCTCGGCGAATTTCGGAATAAGCGTTACCGGCATATTATCCACGCAATAAAAATCAAGGTCCTCAAGGGCTGCCGCCACGCGGCTTTTGCCCGCGCCGGAAAGTCCCGAAATAATAAGAATGTCCATTCTGCCGTCTCCTCTTTCGTTTTACCTGATTATCCTTACCTCCGGCTCGAGAAGTACGCCGGAGAACTTGAACACTTCTTTTTGCACCGTCACCATAAGCCCGTAAAAGTCCTCGAAGGTAGCGCCCCCGCGGTTTATCAGAAAGCCCGCGTGCTTTTCAGAGACCTGCGCTCCCCCGTTCTGCCTGCCCTTAAGCCCCGCCGCCTCGATAAGGCGGGCGGCAAAATCCCCCGTCGGGCGCTTGAAGGTGCTGCCCGCAGAGGGGAACTCGAGCGGCTGCTTAGCTCTGCGTCTATCGGAGAGGTCGCGCATTATCGCCCTTATCTTCTCCGGGTCGCCGGGCTTAAGCCGAAACCGCGCAGAAATAATAACGGCGTCCTTATCCTCGAAAGCGCTGTGTCTGTAGGAAAAATCACAGTCCCGAGCCGCGTATTCCCGTATTTCCCCGTTCTCAAGAACGGTCACGCTCTCGCAGACGTCCTTTATCTCGCCCCCGTAGGCTCCCGCGTTCATATACACGGCTCCACCGAGCGAGCCGGGGATCCCGTGAAGCGTCTCAAATCCGGTGAGCGACGCCGCGAGCGCGGCTGACGCGATCTTTGAAAGCGCTGCTCCCGCTCCGGCGGTGATAGTCTCTCCCTCGGTCTTTATCTCCGAAAGCCCCGACGTGGAAATTACGGCAAGGTCGAGCCTGCCGTCCGCAAAAAGGACGTTTGACCCCTTGCCGAGGACGAAGTATCTAAGCCCTTCCTCAGCGCAGGCACTTACAATGGATTTCAGCTCCTCTGCCGAGACGGGCTCGAAATACGCCGCAGCTTCGCCGCCTATTTTCAGGCTGGTATGCGCGCTCATAGGCTCGTTTTCCCGCGCTGCCGCTCCGGGGTACTTTTTCTTTTGTTCCTCGATAAGCTCTCTGTACGTCATATCAGTTTTCGCTCAGGCTGTCGAAATAGTGGTCTATCCTGTCGGTGAACTCCTTAGCGGAGTCGTAGCCCTGGCGCTTCTGCCTGTTGTTCATGGCCGCGACCTCAAGAATTACCGCAAGGTTGCGCCCCGGCTGTATGGGAATAGTGATATAAGGCACCTTTACGCCGAGGATGTCCATATACTTATACTCGCTTCCTATCCTGTCGTACTGCGTCTCCGGCTTCCAGGTCTCGAGCTGGACGATGAGGTCTATCTTCTCCGCCCATTTGACGCTGCCCATACCGAATATGCGGCGCACGTCGATTACGCCTATGCCGCGAAGCTCGATATAGTTCCTTATAAGCTCAGGCGCCGAGCCCATCAGCGTGGTGGAGTCTACGCGCTTTATGTCAACCGCATCGTCGGATATCAGCCTGTGGCCGCGCTTTATAAGCTCGATAGCGGCCTCAGATTTTCCTATCCCGCTCTCGCCGACGATCAGAAGGCCCTCGCCGTAAATCTCAACGAAGACGCCATGGCGGGTTATCGTGGGCGCCAGGACGTCCTTAAGCTTTGATATCGCGTTGACGATGAGCTCGCTAGTCTCCTTCGGGCTTTTCAAGAGCGTCATATCGTGCTTTTTCGCAGCATCAAGGCATTCCGGCATAAGCTCGGAATCGTGGGCTATGATGAGGGCGGGGATCCCGCTCTCGAAAAGCTTTTCAAATATCTCAAAGCGTTTTTCAGAGGTAAACTGATTGAGATACGCCGTCTCCGCGACTCCGATTATCTGGATCCTGTCGGAATCGAAGTAATCGTAAAAGCCGGTGAGCTGGAGCCCGGGGCGGTTGATAACCTGGGTCGTTATCCTCTTCTTCTCGTAATCGGACGAGCGGTTTTCAATCTGAAGGCCGATCTCCTCAACAAGGTCCTTCAGCTTCATTCCGGTTGTCTCTGCCATAAGCTGCCTCCCTTTCATAAACCATTGTTTACTGCGCATAGTTATACAGTTAAATTTTACTCTGAAACAGGCGATTTTTCAAGATTCGCCAAAGCTCCTTCTTATTCCGCATATCTTGGTACTGTTCACGTGGCCATAGAGGTCGCACTCGATGGCTGTGTTGAG
>ONGN01000027.1 GCA_900317385.1 uncultured Eubacteriales bacterium | reverse complement strand
GACGGTCTTTCCGTCGATCTCGACGAAGGCGTAAGCCTCGTAATCTCCGGCGTCGCCGCCCATTATCGAGACGGAGAACTTGTACTTCCCGCTCTCCAGCCCCTCGGGCGTCTGCGTCAGTCTGAACTCAACGCTGTCCTTCTTCGAGCTCCAGAAGTGCATATGGTACGCCCCCGTGAGCGAATCGGTGAGCTTCTCCTCAACGTAAAGCTGATCCGCTCCGCCGATATCCTCGACCTGCCACGCGCCGAGCTCGCCGGTCTCAAAGCTCCAGTTATCAAGGAAGTTATACTCGACCATCGCGACGAGAGCCTTCGCCGTCTTCCCTCCCGCGGTTCCGGTTATCTCATAGGTTTTCGGTCCGCCTGTGCGCATTTTTTCGATAAGCGCGGCGTCTATATTCCACTCAACGGGGATCTCGACCCTGGAATCGTCCGTCATAACGGCGCTGACCGTCTCCGGAAGCTCGATGGGAGCCGAGAGGTCTATCATAAGCGAAACGGTCTCGATATCGTCGGGCTCTATCTCCGTTTCGTTTCCGTATCTTGCGAGGTTGAATATCCTGAGCGACTCTAACGGATGCCCCTGCGGGTCGAAGAATGCCTGGTTATCTACCGATGAGCCGCCGTAATACTTTGCCGCGTCGCGGTCATAGTCGCCGGCGTATCTCGTAGCCCAGCCGGAGCCGTACTCCTCCCAGATCGGGAGATTTTTCTCACGGCTCTCGGTGCCGACCGCTATCCAGGCTCCCTCCCAGTAGCAGATGCCGATGCCGTTCGGCACGGAGTTTATCGTCTCGATCACTTTTCTAACGGCGTTTGCCTGACCCTGAACGGTGTAGGGAAAATACTTTGCCGTGTTCCCCTCGTCGCTCACGGAGTTGCCGCTGAAGTCGGTATCCGCCCCGGTGTAGGCGTAGCTCGTCTCCATTATGATTATCTTTTTGCCGTACTTCTCGCTGACCTGAGTAAGGATATCCTTAATATTTTCAAACGTGCCGTGCCAGAAGGGATAATACGACGAGGCGAAAACGTCGTAATCGACGCCGTAGCTGTCGAGATTTCCGGCGTAGCTCAGGAAAGACGTGGCATTTTCGGGATTTGCGAAATGTATTGCGACGAGGGCGCTCGGGCAGGACTCGCGGACCGCCTCGGCTCCCGCCTTCATAAGCGTCGTTATATTGGCCCAGCTTCGCTCGCCGCAGAAGTACATATTGGTCTCGTTTCCGATCTGCACCATACCGATTGATACTCCATCCGCCTTAAGCCGCTCAAGGCTCTCGCGGGTGAAGTTATAAATTGCGTCCGCCTTTTCCTCAAGGGTGTAGTCCGCCCACGCCTTCGGCACGGACTGCTTTCCGGGGTCTGCCCAGAAGTCTGAATAGTGGATATCGAGGATGAGCTTCATTCCGTTTGCCGCAGCCCTTTTCCCGATCTCGGAAACGGTGTCGATATCGCAGTTTCCGCCGCCGTAGCCCCTGCCTGCGGAATCGTAGGGGTCGTTCCAGAGGCGGACACGGATGTGGGTGACGCCGTTTTCTGCGAGTATAGCGAACAGGTCGCGCTCAGTACCGTCAAAGTCATAATAGCGGACGCCGCTCGCCTCGAGGGCTATGACGCTTGAGACGTCCATGCCCATAATGAAATCTTCGGGGAGGTTTTCGACCTTTTTAGCGTAAAGGCTCGAGCCCTCGATCTTCTCCTGCGGCTTCGTATCCAAAATCACCTCCGGCAGTGTCTCGAAGCTTTTGCGCTCCGTCCTCTTCTCGGGCGCGGGCTCCGGCTCGGGCGCAGGCTCCGGCTCGGGGCTGGGCCCCGGCTGAGGCTCAGGCGAAGGCTCGGGGTCCGCCTGTTTTGCGCAGGCGGTCAGTACAAGTAAAATTGCGAGCGCGAGGGCGATAAGGCGGACGGTCTTTTTCATTTTTCGGCTTCCTTTCCTATTTCCATAAACCTCTCGGCAACGTAAAACGCCGCCGTATCCTGCTTGCCGGTGTGAAGGGAGTTTATACCGTAAAAGAGATAGTAGTCCTCGCTCTCCGCTCCGGGCACCCAGTAGGAGATAAACCCGTCCGCGGCTCCCCTGCCCGTTTCGGCGTCGTACACCTTTATTCCCTCGCCGGAGAAAGCGTCCCTCAGCTCCTCAACGTCGGACGCTCTTACGATGTAGATATCGGCGTTCAGAAAAGTTCTGTCGCCGAACAGGGCCTCGGTGAACCTGTGCACCTTAATCATCCTTATCCCCTCGGGCAGGTTCTCCTCAAGCTCGAGGCGGAGTTCCATATTCTCTGTCTCGTAAGCGTTAATGAAGATCTCGACCTTATTTGCCGCTTTGGTATCGGTGACGTTGGTAAATATCCAGCCCGTAAATATCGCGGCTACGATCGCCCAGGCGGCAAAACTGTGGAGCTGGGAAAGAACGTTTCTCAAAAAGCGGAAATGCTTCTTTTTCGGCGCTTTGCCGGACGGCTCATATCCCTCGGGCGCCTCGAAGGCGGCGATATAGTTCGATACCGTCCATACTCTGACCTTCCCCTCGGGAAGAAGCGCCGCCCTGTCCACGTGGACGTTCAGCCTGTGCCTTCCATCCGCGTTATACAGCTCCGCCTTTCTGATGGTGATGCTCTTTTTTATCCGCAGCACCTCGTCTGAAAGCTTGAGCGTTCCCTCAAGCTCCTCGCGCTCGCCCGTGAGCATATTCTCCGCGTGCTGAGCCTCGCGGCTTATTACGCCGCGGCGGAATACGTTGAAGTAGATGATTATCCACCCGGCAACTACGGCGACGCCGATGATCCAATAGATCGTTACCTGCTGGTTTTTGGCGTTCGTCAAAACGAAAAGGATTATTTCGGCAATAACGGCGGCGGCGGCTATGGCGATGAGGACGGTTTTCCATATTCTGTTTTGCTTTTCCTGCCGCTCGAATACCTCGCGGCTGTACAGTTCTATTCTATTCATACCGTGATTATACCATACTTCTTCCCATATGCAACCGTGTTTTTTCCTCTCTTTTTATATATATTGACAAAAACCTCACTTATAATATATTATATAAGTGCATTAAATTCGGAGGTGACCGAAATGAAGAGAATCCTTGTCCCCCTGCTTCTGGTCCTTGCTCTTCTCCTTTCCGCCTGCGCGAAAACGCCCGCGGAAACGGATACGAAGACCGACCCCGAGCCCACGCCCAGCGTTGAACCGACACCGGAGCCCACGCCCGAGCCTGAGCCTGAACCCGAGCCCACGCCCGTTATCGATCCGAACGAATATACGATCGACCGCGAGGACGGGAAAAACCAGATAACCTTCTACTGGACGAAGCCCGGAGTCGACTATTCCAAGGCCGATATGTGGATATGGTACGGCGGCGCCGACGGGCACGGCTACCCCTTCCACGAGTGCGCTTACGGCGGCAAGGTCGTTTTGAATGTGCCCGACACCGTGCACTCCCTCGGCTACATAGTGCGCTACGACTGCTCCGATCCCGGCGGATCGAGCTGGGGCGAGGCGACGAAGGACGTTGAGGACGATCTCTTCCTCGATATCGAGGGCGACACCGTGGTATACCTCAAGCCCGGCGACCCCGTTCAGTACACGAGCACCGACGGCGGCAAGACCCTCGTCCGCGCGGACGGAGCCGAGCCCGAGCCCGAAAACCCCGATGAGATCCCGGTGGACGGCGACCTCGGCGAGGTGGCCGCAGAGGGCGTGACCTTCTACACCGAAAACGACACCGAGGATAACGCCCGCGTGTTCTACGAGATCTTCGTCGGCTCCTTCTCCGACTCGAACGGAGACGGCATCGGCGACCTTCGCGGCATAATCAACCGCATGGACTATCTTAACGACGGCGACCCCGATTCCGGCCTCAGCCTCGGAGTTGAGGGCATCTGGCTCACGCCGATATTCAAGTCCACCTCCTATCATAAGTACAACGTGGACGATTACTATACGATCGACCCCGCCTTCGGCACCGAGGACGATCTGAGGGATCTCATTGAGATCTGCCACGAGAGGAACGTCAAGCTCATTCTCGACCTCGTCATAAACCACACCGGGTACTATAACCCCTGGTTCACCGCCTTCGGCGAGGCGCATAAGACCGAGAATACCGACGATCCCTACTACGATTTCTACTGCTATTACTCCAAGGGCGAGCACGCCCCCGCCGGCAGAAGCTACTCCCAGCTCCCCGGCACGAGCATATTCTACGAGTGCAACTTCTCCGGCGATATGCCCGAGCTCAACTACGATAATCCCGCCGTGCGCGAGGCCGTTCTCGACGTTGCGAAGTACTATATCGACCTCGGCATCGACGGCTTCCGGTTCGACGCTGCGAAGTACGTATACTACGGGGACAACGCCGCGAGCGCGGAGTTCTGGAAATGGTATATGGGCGAGCTCCGAGCCTACAAGCCCGATATATACGCCGTTGCCGAGGTGTGGGATTCCGACGCCATCGTAAGCCAGTACTACCCCGCCCTCAACTGCTTCAACTTCTTCGTATCCCAGTCGAGCGGCCTCATCTGCGAGACCGCGAAGGCGGGCCGCGTCTCGAACTATACGAATTACGTTGAGAAATATCTTCTCAACATCAGCGATACCAATCCGGACGCTATGTACCTGCCCTTCGTCGCGAACCACGATAACGACAGAGCAGCCGGCTTCCTCTCCACCGATAAGTTTACGATGCAGCTTGCCGCGAACGTATATATCCTCGGCCCCGGCTCGCCGTTTATCTACTACGGCGAGGAGCTTGGCATGAAGGGCAGCCGCGGCGGAGCGAGCACCGACGCTAACCGCCGCCTTGCGATGCTCTGGGGCGACGGTGACACCATTCAGGATCCCACGGGCTCGACCTACACGGCAGCGACCCAGATCCACGAGACGGCCGCCCGGCAGAAGGCTGATCCCGACAGCCTCTATTCCTACTACAAGCGCCTTATAATGATAAGGAAGGCAAACCCCGAGATCGCCCGCGGCGAGTACAAGGCTCTCGAGTTCACCGGAACGAACGTCGGCGGCTTCACCGCCACCCTCGACGGGAAGACGGTTGCCGTTATCCACAACACGACTACGAGCCCCTATACCGTCGATCTCACCACGCTGACGGACGTCGACTTCACCGTAGTCGCCGCCTATATCGGTCAGGGCGACGCTACACTGAACGGCACTGAGCTCACTATAGCCGCCAAGACGAGCTGCGTTCTCAGATAAGGGGGCCATTTCGTGAAAAAAGTAGATAACTATATCTTTGATTTCTACGGCACCCTCGTCGATATCTGGACGGACGAGCACGAGCAGCGCCTATGGCACGAGATGGCGGCGTTCTACTCGGTATACGGCAGGGACTACGTGCCGGCCGCCTTTGAGGATAGGTACTGGACCTGCGTGCGCGAGGCGGAGGCGAAGCTCGGCGACGAGCGCGGCTACCTCTACCCGGAGATCGATCTCACCGACGTCTTCCTGCGCCTCTACCGCGAGGCGCCGAGGACGCACGAGACCTTTATGCAGATATCCGAGGACAGGCTTCCCGAATGGGTCGCCGGAGCCGCGAACATTTTCCGCATAATCTCAAGAAAGCGGCTCGGCCCCTTCCCGAACACGATATATACCCTTCAGCAGCTTAAGGACGCGGGCAAAAAGCTCTGGCTCCTCTCGAACGCTCAGAAGGTGTTCACGATGCCCGAGATCGAGGCGACGGGGCTTGCGGGCTTCTTCGACAAGATGTACATCTCCTCGGACTATCAGATGAGAAAGCCGCAGCGCGAGTTTATGCAGCGCCTGCTGCGCGAGCAGGATATCGACCCGAAAAACGCCGTTATGATCGGTAACGATTTTTCAACGGATATGAAGATAGCCGCCGATACCGGAGTCGCGGGCATATTCCTCAACACTGATAAGCACTCCGCCGACGAGCTGATTAGGGGCAAGGCCGGTCTCTACCCCGCCGAGATCGAGCTCATCCCCTCCGGCGATATCGCCGAGATACTCAAGGGGATATAAATCGGATGGAGAAAGAGCAAGCGAAAAAGAAAAAGCTCATATCAAAGGGCGATATCATCGTAATCGTTATCGTAGTCGTTCTGGCTCTCGCCGTTCTGCTCTCCCCGAATATGTACTGGGTCACGACCGCAAAATGGACCGACTGGAACGAGACGAACAGGGAAAACGTCTATACCGCGATGGGCTCGGAGAATACGGAGGAGAGGTTCCGCCTTTATTTCCAGTACTACAACGTGATCCACGAGCTTGGCCACGGGCTGATAATCTACAACAAGGGCGTTGATATCGACATAGCGGACGAGGAACAGCTTGTAAACGATTTCGCCGTCGCCTACTGGAATTATTACGGCGAGCCTGAGAAGATGACCGAGCTTTACGATATCGTCTGCTACGCGGTCGAGAACGTCGGCGATAATTACAAAAACGGGGTGGATTATCTGGAAAACGCCAGAGCCAACTCCAACCGCGAGGATTTTTACGCCTCCTTCTTTAATTTCAACGATTACGGCTGGTTCCAGTTCAGCAGCGTCAAGCACTCGATCGAGCAGAATAAATCGCTGGATGAGGTATTAAGTGAGATGGGCTTTACGGACTTCAAGCTCCCGGAGAGGACTATCCTGAAGCACGAGATGACGGACGAGGCCGAAAGCACCGCCATCGTCAACGAGGCCGTTAAGAATATTAACGAATGGGGCCTTAAATTCCCCGAGGCGCATCAGTCCTTCAGCGGCGACCCGAATATGAATTCGTCGAGAGCTTTCAAAAACATATTGGGAATTTTTTACCTGAATCTGTTTTGATATAACTGCGCAAAAAGCGGCGCGACCGATAAAAAATCGGTCGCGCCGGGTTTTTTATTTTTCTGAAACATTTATGCTGCGGTACGCTTTGTCCGCCCGCCTTACTATCTCCGTCCAGCTTATCGGTATCGTCTCCTTCGCCCGCTCGCCTATCTTTTTCCTGTCGGGATCGGAAAGGATGCGTCCGAGCCTCAGAGCCATGCTCTCCGCGTCGTTCTCCGCGAGGTAGCCGTTCTCCCCGTCAGTCACGGGCTCGGCGGCGTTCGCGCCCTTACTCAAAAGCGCGGGGACTCCCGCCTGCGCCGCCTCTCTCAAAACGAGGGGGGCGTTATCGTATACCGAGGGGAAGAAGAAGAGGTCTGCTGAATAGTAGAGGCCCCAGAGTAGGTCGCGGTCGCCTATCTCGCCGACGAATTTCACCCTGTCGGAAAGGCCGAGCTTTTCGGAGTATTCTCGGATCTCCGCCCCGTTATACCCGCCTCCGGCGATAACCGCGTCGAACTTCTCGCCTCTCTCCTTTGCGAGCTTCAGGGCGTCGAGGATAACGCGGAGGTTTTTCTGCCAGATGAGCTGGCCGACGAACAGTATTAGCGGTCTGTCGCTCTTCAGCATAAACTCCTTTTTCGCGGCGGCGGCAAGCTCCGCTTTCCTGCTGTCCGGCGCGGGGTCGGAGCCGTTCTCCATTATCCTGATCGCCCCGTGGAAGCCGTAGGACCTCAGCGTGTCGGAGGTGGACTCGCTGCACGCCCAGACCTCGTCCGCCTGGGAGAAGAAGTCGGTTACGTAGTTCTTGACTACGTTCGCGCAGAATTTGGAATGCGTCACGTTTAATGCATCGTCGTAAAACTTTGAGTGGAAGGTCGCGACGACGGGCACCTTCAGCTTTTTGCCGAGCTTGATCGCCATTTTGCCGAGGCCGAAGGGCGAATGCGCGTGGATCACGTTTACCCCCTCGGTGCGAAGCTTATCCACAAGCCCGCTCGGTATAAACGGAAGCCCGACGTAAAACGAGAAGTTCATAAACTTGAGCGACGGGGTCCTTACGACCTCGTAGCCCCTGTCGTCAACGTAGCCCTCGGTCATTTTCGGCACTACGGCGAGGCTGTAGTTTCCCTCGCTCCTCAGCCCCTTCGCGTAGGCGTCCACGGTGCGGACGACTCCGTCGACGGAGGGGTAGTGTATATCGTTAAATAGGGCGACGTTCAGCCTGCCCTTCTGCGGAACGCTCTTTTTCGGCTTAACGAATCTCACCTTCTGGAGCATAAGCACGATAATGCCGCAGAGGAGCCAGGAGTAGTAGACGAAGCCGCGCCAAACGAGCATAGCCCAGAAGGGGCTTCCCCCCTCGAGCGAGGAGAAGGCGATATAGAAGTAGCTCTCTGCCGCTCCGGCGTTGCCCGGAGTGGGGATTATCGTTATAGCCGCGTAGATATATACGACGGTCGAAAAAACCGTCCACCAGTCCGCTTCGCCGCCGAAGGCGAGGAGCACGAAATACGGAATGCTCATTATCGCGAGCTGGTAGAGTATCGAGATAAAGAGCAGCTTTAAAAAGAAGTGCGGTCTTGAGTTCAGGCTCTTGAGGCTGACTACGTACTCGTCGAGGGCGGAGTAAACGGAGGTCTCGGTCTTCTTTGCGTCCTTGAGAAGATGCAGCTTTCCCAGAAGCCGCGTCCCGCCGCCGACTATCTTTTTAAAGAAGTTCGGGGCGACGGCGAAGAGCACTATCGCGACCGGAACGAGCATATAGGTGAACATACCGACGTAGGCGCTGCCCTTTATAAGGGCGTTATCGCCGAGGGCAGACCTGTTCGTGATAAACACTACGAGGGCTATGACCACAAAGGCAAACTGTTGGGTAAGAAAGCCGACTATCGGCAGAGCGCCCGCAGTGCCGGGGCTTACGCCGCGCTTTTTCAGATAGACGATCTGGAAGGGCTGACCGCCAGCTCCGAAGGGGGTCACGTTATCGTAATACTTGCCGAGAAGGGCGACCTCGAGCGCTCCGCGCTTATCGTCCTTTCCCTCAAGGCTCATAAGCATCTTCCGGTACTTCAGGCACTCCATATACACGGCCGCGCAGAAAGCCGTAAAGGCCAGGAGGAGGCCGCCCAGCCTGATATCGGCGAGCGATATCTGCTGAACGTTTGCGTTGTCCTGACCGAATTCCCGCGATGCTATGACGGCGATGATTATTAAGTTTATGAGAATGGTGACGGCCATCGTGAGAAAGCCGCGCTTATCCCGTTTCTTCTCTTCCACTTTCAGTCTCCCGTCTGATTACATAATACCCCGGTTTTTGTTGAGATAACCCTCTAATATAAGAGTAGCCGCAACGGCGTCGACTATCTGCTTGCGCCTTTTCCCGTGCCTGCCGTTCTCGCTTATTATCCTGTGCGCGTCGACAGTAGTGCGCCTTTCGTCCCACATAACCGGCTCGAGACCCGTGCGCTCTTTGAGCATATTTCTCATTTCAAGGCTCTTCTCGGCCCTCGGTCCGGCGGAGCCGTCCATATTAAGGGGGTAGCCGAGAACGAGGGTATCCACTCCCCGCTCCCGCACCTCTGCGGCTATCCTGTCGGCAAGGCGCTCTGAGTTCCAGTCGTCTATGACGAAGGCCTCGCCCGCTATCGAGCCGGTCAGGTCGGACAGGGCAATTCCCGTGTGCCTGTCGCCGTAGTCTATCGCCATTATTCTCATTTGCCCGTCCTCCCTTCATTGAATGTATCTTAACTATTATACCCTTTAATGTCAAAAAGCGCAATAGCGATTTTTCGGGCACAAAAAAAAGCCCCGCCTGTCGGCAGGGGGTAGGAGTCGAGGGCAAAGTGAGCCTCCTCGCGGGCTTTTTACAGTTCCGCCGCTCTCAATACGAGGGCGGCGCCTTCGGCCCTTGTGATATAGTTTCTCGGCTTTAAGCTTCCGTCGCTGTATCCTTTTATAAGGCCGACTCCGGCTGCCCACTTGATTGCCTCGTAAGCCCAGAAGGAGGTGGATCTCTCGTCGGTAAAGCTCTTTTCCTTCTCCGCCTTTACGTCGCTTGCGAGAAAGCGGTAAAGCATAGTCGCCGCCATCTCGCGGCTGAGGGCTCCGTCCGGGTTGAACTCGCCGTTGCCGGTACCCTTGGCTATCCCGCTCTCGTATGCCCAGCATACGGCGTCCCAGACGCCGGTACAGTTGCCGTTTTCATCGTGATACTCAACGTCGGTAAAGGGCATTTCGGTGTAGGAAGCAGTCTCCTGCCCGCTTCTCAGGAGATACGCTCCGTACAGCGCCTTAACGAACTCGCCCCGGGTCATAAGATCGTTCGGAGCGAAGGAACCGTTCTCGCGGCAATCGATCCACCCCAGGCTGACGCATTTTTCAACGTAGGGCGCGTACCAAGCCCACTCTTTCACGTCCGATATGGCTCCGGCCGCGGCAGCGCCGCTGAGAACAGAGACAGCAAGAACAAGAGCAAGTAATAACGCTGTGGTTTTTTTCATAGTTCTTCTCCCCTTTGGTAAGCTTTGTCGTTCATTAGACCCGTCGCGTTTCCGCTTTGTTCCAAAAAAATGAAAATCGCGCTTGACCTTTTCGATATTATATGCTATAGTAACTCTACCTGTCAAGCGGCGGGCTTATTTTTGTGCGCCCTTGCGCCGAAATGCGGCTTTCTTCGCTTAGTCCAAGGCAGGGAGGCAATATATAGGAGGTGCCGAAAAAGATGGCTGCTGAAAACAGGATCAAGATCGTGCTGCGCTGCTCTGAATGCAAGCAGAGAAACTACAACACGAGCAAGAACAAGAAGAATACTTCCGCTAAGCTCGAGCTTAAGAAGTACTGCCGTTTCTGCCGTAAGCACACTGTGCATGTAGAGACGAAGTAAGAAAGAAGGAGTATTCAGATGGCAACTACGGAAAAGAAAAAACTTGGCCAGCGCATCGCCGCCTGGTTCCGCGGAATGAAATCCGAGCTTAAGAAGGTCATTTGGCCTACGAAGAAGCAGATCGTCAACAACACTCTCGTAGTCCTCGCCCTCGTTATCGCCTCCGGTATCGTTATCGGCGGATTCGATTGGGTCGCTTCCAATCTCATCAAGCTTCTCATCTCCCTCTTCAACGCTTAAGGTACGAAGATGGCAGACGAAGCGAAGTGGTACGTTGTCCATACGTACTCCGGCTATGAAAACGCCGTAGCCGACTCGATCATGAAATCTGCGGAGAACCGCAAAATGACCGACCTTATCCACGAGGTCAATATCCCCATGGAGACCGTCACCGAAATTGAGGACGGCGTCGCGAAAACAGTCGAGCGCAAGGTCTTCCCCGGTTACGTTCTCGTTAAAATGATCCTTACCGATGAAAGCTGGCACCTCGTGCGAAACGTGCGCGGAGCTACGGGTTTCGTCGGAAGCGGAAACAATGCCATTCCCCTCACCGATGCGGAGATAGCTCAGCTCGGCGTTGAGAAGCACGACGTTAGGATCGACTTTGAGGTCGGCAGCCGCGTAAGGGTCGCCGACGGGCCGCTCGAGGGCTTCTTCGGCACTGTCGAGGAGATAGACCTTGAGAAACAGTCCGCAAGGGTCGTCGTTTCCATGTTCGGAAGAGAGACGCCCATTGAGCTCGACTTCGACCAGATCGAAGCCGTCAAAGACTGAAAAAGAGCGTTACAGCGCATCGCCGGACAGGCTGTCCGGCAAGTGGGAGGGGCCAATGAGTCCCGCCAAGGATACGGCAAAGCCGTATAAACCACATCTATATTAGGAGGTTCACGAAAGTGGCACAGAAAGTTACAGGCATTATCAAGCTTCAGATCCCTGCCGGCAGAGCGACTCCCGCTCCCCCTGTCGGCCCCGCACTTGGTCAGCACGGCGTTAACATCGGCGCCTTCACCAAGGAGTTTAACGAGCGCACCAAGGCCGATATGGGCCTTATTACCCCCGTGGTCATCACGGTTTATTCCGACCGCAGCTTCACCTTCGTAACGAAGTCCGCTCCCGCCGCCGTTCTCCTCAAGAAGGCCGCCGGCATAGAGAAGGGCTCCGGCGTCCCCCAGAAGGACAAGGTAGCGAAGCTCAAGAAGTCCGAGATCCAGAAGATCGCCGAGACCAAGATGAACGATCTTAACGCGGGCAGCCTCGAGGCAGCCATCAGCATGATCTCCGGCACCGCCCGTTCCATGGGCATCGTAGTAGAGGAGGGCTGAGAATATGTTCAGAGGCAAGAATTATAAGGAAGCTCAGAAGACCTTCGACAGAGGCACCGCTTACGATCCCGCTCAGGCCTTCGAGATAGTCACCAAGGCCTCCAAGGCCAAGTTCGACGAGACCGTCGAGCTCCACGTTAAGCTCGGCGTCGACTCCCGCCACGCCGACCAGCAGGTTCGCGGCGCCGTCGTACTTCCCCACGGCACCGGTAAGGTCCGCCGCGTCCTCGTTTTCTGCAAGGACGAGAGAGTTGAAGAGGCCAAGAACGCCGGCGCCGATTACGCCGGAAGCATGGATCTCGTTGAGAAGATCCAGAAGGAGAACTGGTTCGAGTTCGACGTCGTCATCGCCACTCCCGATATGATGGGCGTTGTCGGACGTCTCGGTAAGATCCTCGGCCCGAAGGGCCTTATGCCCTCCCCCAAGGCCGGCACCGTTACCCCCAACCTCACCCAGGCTATCACCGAGGTCAAGGCCGGTAAGATCGAGTACCGTCTCGATAAGACCAACATCATCCACTGCCCGATCGGCAAGGTTTCCTTCGGCGTTGAGAAGCTCACCGAGAACTACAACACCCTTATGGACGCCATCATCAAGGCTAAGCCCGCCGCCGCAAAGGGCCAGTACATCAGAAGCTGCGTAACCGCTTCCACGATGGGCCCCGGCGTCAAGGTAAACGCCCAGAGGATCTGATTAGATACAAACAAAAATATCGGCTTCCCAAGCTCGGGAAGCCGATATTTTTTAATTAATACTGAAAACTGAATAATGAATAATGAATAATTATTGTGCGGCAAAGCCGCGATATAAATCGTCCGCTTCGCGGACACAATAATTATTCATTCTTAAGTCTTAAGTTTTAAGTCTTAAGTAATTCCCTTATTTCCCCGCGACGGAGAGCCCGTTTACCAAAACCGCCGGAGAGCCGAAGCTCGTTACGCCCCCGAAGCCGGGAAGCTCTACCTTATCAGAGAGCTCCGCGATATTTTTAAGAAGCTCATAGAAATTTCCGGCCACGGTGAAGTTCTTGACCGCCTCGGTCTTAACGCCGTTTTCTATCATAAAGCCCGCAGACTGGAGCGAGAAATCGCCGCTTATCGGATCGGCTCCGGCGTGAAGTCCGCCGAGAAAGTCGATGTAAACTCCGTTTTCCGCCTTTTTAAGAAGCTCCTCCTCGGTAAGAGAGCCGGGCGCGAGGTACATTGTGAAGGGCCTTATGCCGACGGGCGAGGAGTAGCCTGCCTTGGAGGCGTTTCCGGTGGTCTTCTTCCCCATCGCCGCGGCGGATTTGAGGTTGTAGAGCAGTGTCTTGAGCTCGCCCTTCTCGATCACGTTCTTCGTGTACGCAGGGCTGCCCTCGGCGTCGAAACCGATCTTAACTGCGGCGTCCTTGTAGAAGGGATCGTCCACGAGGGTTACTCTGTCGCTCGCTATTACCTCGCCCTCTTTTCCGGCAAGGCGGCTGAGGCCTTTTCTCGCGCTCTCTGATGAGAACACGCCCGAATAGGTTGCAAGGAGGCTGGACATAGCCTTCGGCGCGAATACGACGGGGTAACTCCCCGTGGGCGCTACGCCCGCGCCGAGCTTCGACTTCGCTTCAGATACGGCCTTGCCCGCTATCGCCGCAAGATCGAGCTTTTTGAGATCTCCCGCCTTTATCTCGTACGAGTCGTTCATCTCATTGCCGTCCGATACCACGGCGGCGGAGACGAGGATGGACATCTTCGATTCGTGCCTTAAGTCGAGGCCCTTGGAGTTCATAATGGCAACGGAGTTTGTGATATTCACCGTCTCCGTCTCGCTGCCGTCGATGACCATAGCGTCTGCTGCGTAAAGCGCCTCCTGAGCTTCAAGCGCCTTTTTAACGAGCTCCTCGGCGGCGGGCAGCTCGTACTCCTCGGTCTCCGGCACGGTGTACTCTTTGCCGCCCTCAACGAGGAATTCCTGCTCCTCGGTCTCAAGGACAGAGGCGTTATCCATCGCCGATGCGACTATTCTCTCAGCCATATCCTCGCTGAGCTCCTCGGTGGAAGCGTAGCCCATACGCCCGTTCGCAAGGCAGCGGAAGGATACTCCGCCCTCGAGGGAGCTGGAGAAGTCCTTTATCTCATGCCGGAATACGCTGGCGGACGATGATTCGCTCGCTGAATAGTAAAGCTCGTATTCCTCTATGCCGAGTCTCTTAGCCGCCGCGGCGACGGCTTCTTTAAATTCTGCGTATTTCATCTTATCTACCTCCTACGGTTATGGAAGAGACCCTGATGAGCGGCTGACCCACGTTTACCGGGACTGAGCCGGATGAGGAGCCGCACATGCCCGCGCCGAGCTCGAGATCGTTTCCGACCATATCTATCTTCTTTATGACCTCGCTGCCGCGTCCGACAAGGCTCGCGCCTCTCACCGGCTCGCAGATCTTTCCGTTCCTTATCATATATCCCTCGGAGACGGCAAAGTTGAACTCCCCGGTGGCGGGGTTGACGCTGCCGCCGCCCATCTCCTTGGCGTAAAGCCCGTACTCGATCGAGGCGATTATATCCTCGTTCTTATCCTCTCCGGCGGCGATGTAGGTGTTCGTCATGCGGGAGGTGGTGGCGTAGGCGTAGCTCTCGCGGCGGGCGGAGCCGGTGGGCTCCATATTCATTCTGCGTCCGCCCATCTTGTCTATCATATATCCCTTGAGAACTCCCTTCTCGATGAGCACGTTCTTCCGCGCCGGAGTACCCTCGTCGTCGATATTGATAGAGCCCCAGGCGTTGGGTATCGTGCCGTCGTCTATCGCGGTGACCTTCTCGTTCGCTATGACCTCGCCGAGCTTGCCGGTAAACTCGCTCATACCGTAGGCGACGCTCGTCGCCTCAAGGCTGTGGCCGCAGGCCTCGTGGAATATTACTCCGCCGAAGCCGTTTCCGATGGCAACGGGCATAACTCCCGCCGGGCAGTAGCCCGCGGACGCCATAACAACGGCCTGCTTCGCCGCCTTTATTCCGACTTGCCTGGGATCAATTACAGTGCCAAATACCTCAAGGCCCATTCTTCTGCCAGGGTTGCAGCTTCCCGTCTGCGTCTCTCCGTCCTTCTCCGCTATCGCGGTCAGGTACATACGGGTGCGAATCTGTCTGTCCTGAGTGTAAAGCCCCTCTGAATTCGCTATCAGGATATTGTGGTCGGCGTCCATAACCGTTCCGCTCACCTGAGTTATTGAGGGATCGTAGTCCTTCGCTGCAAAGTAGCCCTCCTTGAGTATCTCGATCTTTCTCAGGTTAGGCACGGTGGACGGGACTATCTTTACGGGGTGGATATCCCCGAAAAGTCTCTCCGTGAGGACGATGTCTATCTGCGCCGTTCCCTCTCCGAGGGCGGCGGCCGCCGCGTCAGCGCAGCGCATAAGTCCCTCCTCCGATGTGTCGACCGTAGACGCTGTCACGCTGCGAAGTCCCTTAAAAACGCGGATGCCCGCTCCGGCGACCACGGCGTCGGTCACTGCGTCGACCTTCGAGTCGATCATATGCACGGAGTGATTTACCGTATTCTCCCTGAAAAGCTCGGCAAAATCCGCTCCCGTGCTCGCGGCGCGGCGCAATACGCGCTCGCAAACCTCTCGCTTTATCATTTGCAAGTCTCCTTTGTAAATCAAGTAAAATCATTCTAACTCAAAACCCGGAAAATTTCAAGGATAAACCCACTGATTATGCCCATTTGATGATAAATGAACAAATAGTGAATAAATGTTGTTGACAGGCAGATTTTGGTTTGATATACTGATACTGCGTAAAACGCAAAAAATAATATAGGAGGATAAATACATGGCTATCGTATCTTTAGTTCTCGGTATCGTCGGCATCGT
>ONGN01000028.1 GCA_900317385.1 uncultured Eubacteriales bacterium | reverse complement strand
TCAGGAGCTCTACTCAAAAATGCTGAGCCAGGGTATGCGTCCGATGACGATAGTCGACTACACCCGCGACCCCTTCGTCTACGCACCGGGTAACGTTCGAGTAACGCTCGACTACGACATACGCTCCGGGCTGAAATGCACGAACTTCCTCGATTGGGACTGCCCGACCGTACCCGTGGGCGACCAGTACTGCATTCTCGAGGTCAAGTGGGACGAATACCTGCCCGACGTTATCCGGGATGCCGTTCAGCTTACCGGAAGAAGAGTCACTTCATTTTCAAAATATGCCGTTTGCAGAACATACGGTTAACAGGAGGATAAAAATATGAACATAACGCTTGCCACATCAATTTCCGACGTACTTAAGAAATCGTTCCTTGAGAAGTTTGAGGCCGTCGACCCCCTCGTAATGGCCATAAGCTTCGCGCTCAGCTTCTGCGTGGGCCTGTTTATCTATTTCGTTTATAAAAAGACCTATCGCGGGGTAATGTTTTCCTCGAGCTTTGGGGTTACGCTCATCGCCCTCACGATGATAACCGACTTCGTTATCTTAGCGGTAACGTCGAACGCGGTTCTCTCCCTCGGTATGGTCGGCGCTCTTTCTATCGTCCGTTTCCGCACCGCGATCAAGGAGCCGCTTGACATAGCCTTCCTCTTCTGGGCCATCGCCGCCGGAATCGTCCTCGCCTCCGGCCTCATCCCCCTCGCTATCATCGGAAGCGTCGTTATCGGCGTTATCCTCATCTTCTTCGTAAACCGCAAGGGCCACACGAATCCCTACATCGTGATTCTCACCTGCGATAACAAAGCCGCCGAGGATAAGGCTATCGCCCTTCTAAAGGAGAAGACCCACAAGTGCGTCACCAAGTCCAAGACCGCCCGCACCGGAGTCGTTGAGCTCAATCTTGAGATAAGGCTTAAGGACGACAACACCGACTTCGTTGACGAGCTCTCCGCCCTCGAAGGCGTCCAGTCCGCCGTCCTCGTAAGCTACAACGGCGAGTACATGAGCTGAAATATAATGCAATAGTTAAAGGCCGCGGGGTCAGCTCCTGCGGCCTTCTATTATGTCTGTAATGAGCTTAGTAAACTCCCTTTTGCTCTCATCGAGCGGGAGGTCATTGTTGAACGTAAGATCGTATTTAAAATTCTCCACGTCGTCGTCGGCTGAGTTGCCGTACTTCTCCCCGGCGTGAAGGCTGTCGCGGCGTACAAGCAGCGTTTTGCACTCGGCGGGGCGGATCGCCTCGCGGAAGGCCGCTATCTCTTTTGCCTCACGGATATGGACGAACATCACCTCGTCCTCGCTTTGGAGAAACTCCGCCGCCTTGCCGCAAAGGTACTTTGTCGGAAGGTCACAGTAGTTTATGAACGCCTCCTTAAGCTCGGCGAGGAAGCGGCGGGAGCGCATATCCTTCTCTCCGTTCCACCCGAAGCCGCGGGCTATCTCCTTTATCGGGTCAACCGAGCTTACGTTCATCACCCGGTATTTTTCAGCTATTGCGGCGCATAGGGTATCCTTGCCCACTCCGCCCTTTCCGTTTATAACAATTATCAGTTTCGTAATGCTTCACCGTCCGTCAGCGGGATAATGAAAATGCCCTCCGGAAAACCGGAGGGCAATGCTTTCGCGTTTATTTTACCACTCGAGGTTTCTTTCAGTCTCCTTGGAGAAGACGTGAGCGACGTTGCCGCCGAAGGAGAAGTGGACGAGGTCGCCCATTCCGTAGCCGCGCTTCATCTCAAGCGTCGGAACGATAACGACAACGTCTCTGCCCTCTGCCGTCATATGGAGGTGGACGGAGGAGCCCATCATTTCGGAGACGTCAACCTTTGCAACGACGCCGGAATCGGAGATGTCAGTGTGCTCCGGACGAACGCCGAGGGTTATCGGCTGGCTCTGAACGCCGTTCTGGCGGAGTCTTGCTTCCTTCTCGGCAGAGAGCTCGACCCTGTAGCCGCCGAGCTCGACGTAGTACTTGCCGCCGTTCTCGATGAGGTTAGCATCGAAGAAATTCATCTGGGGCATTCCGATGAAGCCCGCGACGAAGAGGTTTGCAGGATGATTGAACACGTCCTGAGGAGTGCCGATCTGCTGAATGAAGCCGTCCTTCATGATAACGATGCGGTCGCCAAGGGTCATGGCCTCGGTCTGATCGTGGGTAACGTAGATGAAGGTGGTGTTGATACGCTCGCGGAGCTTGATGATCTCGGCGCGCATCTGGTTACGGAGCTTGGCGTCGAGGTTGGAAAGAGGCTCGTCCATAAGGAAGACTGCGGGGTCACGGACGATAGCACGGCCGATGGCAACACGCTGTCTCTGTCCGCCGGAGAGGGCCTTCGGCTTGCGGTCGAGATACTGGGTGATGTCGAGGATCTCGGCAGCCTCGCGGACCTTCTTATCTATCTCATCCTTAGGCACCTTCTTGAGCTTAAGGGAGAAGGCCATATTTTCATAAACGGTCATATGGGGGTAAAGCGCGTAGTTCTGGAAGACCATCGCGATATCGCGATCCTTCGGGGCGACGTCGTTGACGAGTCTGCCGTCGATATAGAGCTCGCCCTCGGAGATCTCTTCAAGGCCGGCGACCATACGAAGGGTGGTGGACTTTCCGCAGCCGGAGGGGCCGACGAGAACGATGAATTCCTTATCGGCTATGTCAAGGTTGAACTCCTGAACGGCTACAACGCCCTGATCGGTGATCTGAAGGTTTACCTTCTTCTCCTCGGGAGCGTCACTGTCCTTCTTCTTTTTCTTCTTCTGTTCGCCGGAAATAAAGGGGTAGATCTTCTTCACGTTCTTAAGCTGTACAGTCGCCATACTTACAGGCTTTGCGCATTCTGAATCCTCACGGAATGCGCTCAGAGGGCTTTCGCCTCTCCTTTTACGACAGGTCTCCACTCTGCCGCACCCCAAGCCCGGGGGTTACGCTTTTCCTCCTTTTTTGATGCTGTGGCGGGCATTTCAGTGGAGTGCCGGCCACGCTATGTATTTATGGGCATAAAAACCCAAACATTATTATAAAGCAGTTTTGTCGACATTACAAGTAAAATTTTGGTTCAAGATTTTGTGCAACATGACGATAGATTGACGCCGCGTTTTTGGAAAATATGATTTGAAATTCGAGCCTTATTATATTAAAATCTAAGTAAGATTAATGAAGGAGTTGCCCGCTATGGAAGAGTATTTTGAGAATGTTAAAAAGAACTTCGGCTTCGGCTGTATGCGTCTTCCGATGGATGGCGGCAAGGTCAGGGACGAGGAATTTATTAAGATGGCAGACGCTTTTATCGAGGCGGGCTTTAATTACTTTGACACCGCCCACGGATATCTCGGCGGCGAGAGCGAGAAGGCGATCAAACGCTGCATTACGAGCCGCTATCCCCGCGAGGCGTATACGCTCACGGATAAGCTCACCGCCCCCTACTTCAATAAGCAAGCGGATATCCGCCCCTTCTTCGAGAGCCAGCTTGAGCTCTGCGGCGTCGATTACTTCGATTTCTATCTTATGCACGCCCAGTCAAAGGAGACATTTCAAAAGTTCAAATCCTGCCGCGCATACGAAACGGCGCTCGAGCTTAAGGCGGAGGGCAAGATAAAGCATTTCGGCATCTCCTTCCACGACAGGGCCGAGGTACTTGAGGAGATACTTACCGAGTACCCGCAGATTGAGGTCGTTCAGATCCAGTTTAACTACGTCGACTATGAGGACACCTCCGTACAGTCCCGCCTGTGCTACGAGGTCTGCCGCAGGCACGGTAAGCCCGTTATCATTATGGAGCCGGTAAAGGGCGGGAATCTCGTAAACCTCCCGGAGGAATGCAAGGCGATATACTCAGAGCTCGGAGATATGAGCCCCGCGAGCTACGCTATCCGCTTTGCCGCAGGCTTCGAGGGGGTTATGATGGTACTGTCGGGAATGTCCGATCTCGGGCAGATGATGGACAATATAAGCTATATGGCGGATTTCAAGCCGCTTGACGAAAAAGAGATGGCGGCAGTTTTAAAGGTCCGCAATATCTTCACCGGAAAGAATATGATACCCTGCACTGCCTGCCGCTACTGCGTTGACGGCTGCCCGATGGAGATACTGATACCCGACCTCTTCGCCTGCTATAATCAGAAGAAGACCTACGGAAGCTGGAATCAGGACTACTACTACGAAACGGTTTTGACCGCCCGCAACGGCAAGGCATCCGACTGCATAAAGTGCGGAGCCTGCGAATACATCTGCCCGCAGCATCTTGAGATACGCTCCCTTTTAGAGGACGTAGCCGCGGAATTTGAAAAGTGATCTTATAATAACACGCAACCGGCCGCCCAATATGGGCGGCCGGTTGCGTGTTTGTGTTTTATTTTAGCAATTACCACACCTATTGTCCGGTATTAATTGAGATCATTCTCATCTTCCTTATCAGGCATAATCTTTGGCTCAATATATCCGCTTTTAAGCGACTTATAGCAAACGAAGCTCCAAACGCCAACTGCGCCAAACGATAATGAAGCAGTTCTGCCTGCAAATACAGCCGCCAATATGATCACGACTATAAAGGCATCAATCAGTGTAATGATAATAGCAGTTTTGGGAGACACCGGTTTTTTTCTTATCCCATATCTGTATATCCAAATAGGAATTGGGTGAATAAGAGCGGTCATAAATAATTGTAAGATAACAATCACAGGCTCTGTTTCTTTGGAAATTTGTTCTGTTTGATTTTGCTTCTCGATGGTTACGTTATCTTCAGATATCACCTGTTGAGATTCTTCGTTTTCATAACTCGGATATTCCGCACTCGTAACTAAAGCTAAAAAGTCTTTATAGCAATTCGAGCCCTGATCAGCATTTGTTTGAAAAGAAAAAACATACCCGTACTCTACCCTGATAAGATACGTCATTTTAACTTCAAGCTCTATCCCATAGTACTGCGCTTTTGTTGTCTGCTCAAATTCAAAGTATTCTTTACCGCCATAGCTCTTCTCTTTTACATTTGCCGAGTCAAATCCCATCATTTCTGCTATCTCCCCTGTGGTAAAAGCAGAATTGTTAAGTTCGCTCCTTTGCGCTCTTTTTTCAGATTCTGGCAGTATGGTCCAAGCGTCAAAGCCTCCGTAGAAAATCGAAATGCCTTTTTGCGAATTTGAAACAAATTTCGCACTCAAAAATTGTCTCTCTTTGCTGAATTCCTCCTGCGTCCACTCTGCAGGAACCGTAAATTTCACTCCCGTGTCAGTATCAACGTATTGAAAAGCTTGATGTTCGCCCGAATCGTTGTTATAAGACGCCGACGCCGTAAAAGCGACGCTGTCAACTATTCCTTTAATGATTTTTTCCTCTGAAGAATCAAGCTTTCCATCAAATGTTTTTAAAGTTATAGTTATTACTTTGCTGTTATAAATTGTAAAATACTCTAATCCATATGATGTTGTTTCATTATTGTTGTATTGCTTAAAGTTTATCTTAAGGAACTTAGCCTGTGGGTGATCGTAAGTCTTGTAACTAATTATCTGGGCTCCAATGCTTTCAAAGCTTTCTTTAGCAGAATTGATTATAGATTCAATCATCAAATCGCTAAGGTAAGCCAGATTTGTGAATGGACTATCGCTCTGCGCAACAATTATTTCATCTTTCCAATCTCTTTCAATTGCGTCTATGTATAAACTATTTGCTTTCATAATGTTGTCCAGCGAGGACTTCGTGAGTCCAAATTCCTCAAACATTGGGTCATTTCTTGGCGTATCTCTTGTAAAAACAGCATAATTATCCGGTATGTCGAGGTTGAATTCTAATTCTTCAAGTTTCCAGTTAGTTTTCGCCTGTTTTGCGCTTGCCAGTGGCGAAATCAAACTTATGCAGATAATAAATAAGATCAATGAAATTACGTGTTTCATTAAGGTTCGCCTTCTTTAAGCAGTTTAATTATGCTAATACACTTCGATAAAGTGCATAAAAGCTGTTATACAGTATTATGTTATGTTTAGATAATATCATACCGTGCATTGCAAGTCAATATAATAGCTCCCTTTCTTAAAATTTGAGCAGTAATCGCATCACGCTCTCGTTGTGCTGTAGCGCTTAATCAGCGATGAAAATTCTAAATGGTCCGGCGTCCGGCCCCTGAATATTAAACATGCCCTTATCAAGATAGGAGGAACAGTATTCGAGCTGCTTTTCCGCCCATTGGATAAATATCTCGTAAAGATAGGCGATCTCGTATCGGTGTTTATAGGCAAAGTCGGTTATGTTATCATTCATCTCACGCCACGTTTTAGAATCTAAGCCTTTTTCCAGCGTTCCCACGTTAAAGCTTTTTATATATTTTTCAAGCTCGGGGTTGAAGGTATCTTTAACTATCATTTTCTTCGCTTTTTTGAGCCGTTCTACTACTTCTCTTACCGCTTCCGGTGGGATATGGTTTGGAATGTTATGGTATCTTTTATAAAAATATGGGTAGACGTCCTTGAAAAACGGAAGGATATACGTGGCCGTTCCTTCTCTGAGCTTCAAGCCGGAGATCGTTTCAGGGTCATAGTCACGAGGGTCCGGCACTCTGTGAAAGAGAATGTCTAAATCATTGTTTTCTATATCACCGTAATGCACGGTGAAAACCTGCCGCTTTTGCCACTTTGTTATGTGCACGCTGCCTACTATTCGGTCCGCAGGGTTTGGAAACGCTTCGACCATTTCAGTAAAGCTCATACGCGAAAACACTTCTTTCCTGTCTCCATAAGGGCAGTCCTTGAGCCATTTGTACGCCTCTTCAACGCTCATTCTGCCGATAAGCTCGGCTTTTGCTTCTCCGTCCTCCCAGCAACCAATCATATTCGAATGCTTTTTATAGCCTTCGAGTACGAACATTATACTGTAATCTTCACCCGATACCGTAAATGCTCTGTCCTTGTATGTCAGCTTTTCTTGATTATTAAGATTTCTTTTCAGACAATCGCAAAAATCCCGGACTCTGTCTACAAATGCTTTCTTCGGAGACTTCTTAATGGTGACAACGCAGCAGGAAGTTTTGTATCCGTCCTTTTGCCGGTCAAATACCCTTCTTATTTTCCAAACCGGCTTCATGGCCTCAAGAATGAGATTAGTGAAGAATTGCTCACGGTTCGTATGGTCAATCAAAGTTTCGTCAAGCAGATTCCTGTAGATCGTCCTTCCTGTTTCTGCATCGTATAAAGCAAGCTCCATTGCCAGCACAAGAATGAGAATATTCGGAAACACATCGCGGATTACATCAAAGGACGTCGCTATATATACGTACTCCTTCGGTCCGTAATCTCCGGGCGTTTTTAGGACGATGGCCTTGCACTTGCGTCCAACCCAACTCCTTATAGACTCTGTTACGTATTCTAAGTCAAAATGGCTCATATAGTCCGCCGCTTTAGGAGATAGATAGCCATAAGGATCGCTCAGAACTCTATTAACGTAGTCAATATGTTCTTGATCGGCAGGCTTGTAGAGAAATAATCGATACCGCATATTTGACGCCTCCCCAATTCTTTTCAGATATTATTATACACTGTATAGATCTGCCTGTCATGGAAAAAAAGATACGAGCCGCTAAACGCCGGTTTCTTCGACGATTAGCGGCTCGCTTTTTTCAGCCCTTGACAGAGCCTGCTGTCAGGCCGTTTACAATGTATTTCACGAGGCAGAAGTAGAGAATGACTATCGGTATCGCTATGAAAACGGAGCCTGCGGCAAAGCGGGCAAAGTGCGTTTCGGGAAGGTTGAACAGACCTACGGCTACCGTCCACGTATCCCTCTCCTTCAGAAGGAGCTTCGGCAGGAGAACGTCGCTCCATGGCCAGGCGAACTGAGTCAAAACGGTGTAGACTATCATCGGCTTTGACAGCGGCAGAGTTATCTTGGTAAAGATCTCAAGATTCGTCGCTCCGTCGAGCCTTGCCGCCTCGAATATCGTATTCGGTATCGAGTCGAAATACCCCTTCTGCACCATATATCCGACTGGGGTCGTGGCGGCGTAGAGGAATATCAGTGATTCAAGTCTGTTTATAAGGCCGAGCTGCGTCATAATTATGTAAACAGCGGTCATACCCATAAAGCCGGGGAACATGCCGAGGATGAGCGTGGTCTTCTTGATCGTATCGCGGCCCTTGAAGCGGAAGCGGCTCATAACGTAACCCGTAAGCAGAACGAGGATCGTTCCGAGAATGCAGCTCACGGAAGAGACGTAGAGGGTGTTGAAAAACCACGTTTTATACGGATAGAGGCCGTTTACGTCGTCGGAAAACAGGTCGATGAAGGTCTGGAAGCTGAACGCCTGCGGGAAAAAGCCCTTGAAGTCGTAAAGGCTGCCCGTTTTGGAGAGCGAAGCGAGGATCAGCCAGAGGCACGGGAAAAGAAACACCGCCGACATTACTATGAGGGCAAGGTAGGTAAAGAAATGGTCCGACGCCCTGCGGAGAGTGAGTTTTTTTCTTCTCATTGATAGGTATCCTCCTCTTTAAACGCAGCGGAGCGGACGTAAACCGACAGGGATACAGCCGCCGTTATCAGGAAGATCACAAGGCTGATCGCGGCTCCGATAGAGTAATAGTTATTATCGACCGACAGCTTATACAGCCAGTTTATCAGAAGATCGGTATCGCTTGCGAGGAAGTAGTCCGCGTAGTTTGATATAACGCCTCCGCGCAGGAAGAAGAAGATGCCGAAATTATTGAAGTTTCCGACGAACTGACCTATCAGCACGGGGGTCGTGGCAAAAATGATATACGGAAGAGTTATCTTGCGAAACTGGGTAAAGGCGGAAGCTCCGTCAAGATCCGCCGCCTCGTAGAGGTCGGTGTTTATGTTGCTCAAAAGGCCCGTAGTCATCAGCATTATCGACGGGGTGGATATCCAGGCGTTTACGAAAAGACCGATACCTCTTGCCCACCATTTTGCGGAGGCGTCATTCGTAAGGAAGAATATCCTCATCTTTCCCGCGGCGTCGAGGTAGTAGTTGATCGGGCCGGACTGGGAGAACATAAACTTAAAGCCGACCATCGTGATAAAGCCCGGTATCGCGTAGGCGAGCACCGGAAAAGCGCGCCAGAACTTTGAGCCCTTCACGTTTCTCTTATTCAGAAGGAGCGCCATACCGAGGCCGAGGACGAAGTTCAGAACGGTCGAGAGTACCGCCCAAAGTACGTTCCATCCGAGTATCTTTGCGAAGGTGCCGCCTATCTGACCGAGGCTCAGGATCTTGCTCCATGCGGAGAACGACCAGTTCGCAAGCTTCGGATATACCACGCTGCCGCCGAGGTCGGTGAAGGCGATCAGGATCATAAAGACGATCGGGAGAACGGAAAAGATCGTCACTCCGAGTATTGGGAACGTGAGCGCGGTAACGTGGAATTTATCGTCGGCAGCCGTCGCGAGGGTATCGCGCAGCATGTGCACCTTTTTGCCTTCCGCCTTCTGCCGCGCTGTAAACATAGCGTCCTTCACGTTGGAAACGTACAGCACTGCGGTGAAGATCAGGATAAATATCGAGAAAAGGCCGAGGATAAGCATTGTTAGCGAGTTATCGCCCTTTATTCCCAGCCAGAGGTTTTCCTCCTGAGTTCCGAGGGTGAAAAACCCGATAAAATCGGTAAAGCCGCGCTTAACAAAGTACAGCACCACTACGGCAAGACTGCCGAGGTAGAAGAGCCCCTTTACTATCTGCCCGTAGCAAAGCTGCCCGAGGCCCATAACGGCGCAGCTCAGCTTGACCTGCCACGGGCTTCCCGAGAGCTCTTTGAAAAAAGGCTTCTTTTTCGTCATATGCTCACCTCACGAGAGGGTCTGTATCGCGTCATGTATCTGACCGACTAGGCGATCAAGCCCCTCCTGGATATCGGCGTCCGTCGCGAACATAAGCTCCTCTCCCCTCGCCTCTCTGTACGGATCGGTCGAGATATCGACGAGGAAGGAGCCAGCAGGCGTCCAGATCTGACCGATCTCGGTAATTGCGGGCATTATATTGATAACGCCTCTGTCTAGCCTGTCGAACAGGATGCCGACTACGGGGTCGGTCGCCGCTATCGTCTCGGCAGCGTCGGATCTCGCGGGAGCGACGCCGAGATACTTGTTTCTCTCGACGGATTCCTCATAGGAGGTCGCGAACTCGACGAAGGCAAGCGAAGCGTTCGGGCATTCGGTATATGCGGAAATGCCGTAGCCGTTGATGCCGCCCATCATGTAGGTCTCGGTAGTGAGGGTATCCATATTTGTTACGGTATCCTCCCACTTGTCCGCGCTGAGGTCTCCGCTTACGGGTAGGCGCGGAACGGTGATGACCTTGAGGTCGGCCTCAGCCTCCTCCTTCGTCCAGTTCCCGGTATAGACCATCGAGCGGATGAACATACGGTACACGTCCGGGGTGGTAACGGTGCAGAGCATCACCCTGTCGGCAAGGTACTGATAAGCGGCGGATGAGAAAGCGGTATCGAGCACCTCGGTGTTGTTCATCTCGCCCGCCCACTGGCGTATCATCCTCGCGCCCTTAACGGCGTCGCCCTTATTAAGACCGATGTCCGAGGCATCCCTGCCGTTGTCTCCGAATATGTATGCGCCGAAGGTCATAAGATATCCGCTCATAAAGTACGTATCAACCGTCTCGTCAAGGTAGCCGTACTGAGTGGGCTGACCGCCCTGTTTGCAGAGCTCAGAGTAAGCGTACAGCGCGGTATAGGTCTCGAAGAAGTCGGGGATATCGTTCGAGTTTACGTCCCAGTCGGTCTTCCAGTTCTCGGGAAGGCTGGACTCGATATAGTAGAGCATGCCGGACTGGACGTTCAGCGGGACTCCGCAGTAGAAGGTCTCGCCGTTCAGATCCTTGGCGTAGGCGTTCCACGCACTCTGAGGTATCTTGGAGTAGCACTCCATATCGAGTATGGGGAGCGGGAGAAGATGCTGGTTATCGGCGTACTTCATAAGAATATCGTTCGCCTGGTACCATACGTCGGGCCCGTAGCCGTAAGGCCCGTCGGTAGCGAGGTCGGAATACTGGTCGACGTTCATTCTCTCCGCGCTGATGCCCTGGTCCTTGTACTTCTCGTTAAAGGCCGCGATAAGGTGGTCGACGTAGCCGAGCTCGACTGCTGTATCGTTTTCAAGCACCTTGATCACGGCGCCGGTCTCAAGCTGTCCGTTAAAGCGCGACATCACCTGATCGTAGAGCGCGGTATGCTCTCCTGCCACGGGCGTATCCCCGCCCGGCTGAGCGTCCGTCCCCTGCTTGTCCGGCTCTTTGGCGCAGCCGGAGATCGCTCCGAAAATGAGAGCCGCGCAGAGGGCAATTATCATTAGCTTCTTCATTTCGTATTCCTCCTGTTATCTTCTATTCGATATTCCCAGGGGCCGAGCCCCGCGTTTGCCTCGCCCGTTGCGTTTACCGTCAGCTTCAGGCTTCTACCGTCAGCCGTTCTCGTAATGGAAACGAGGCCTCCGCTTTCCGTTAAGTTAAAGCCTCCGCGTGAAAGCGCGGGATCTTTTTTCAGCGCGGCAAGCGTTTTAACGCATTCAAGCGTCTTTTTATCCCAGTTGTCCTCGTTCCAGTCGAAGGTCCTTCGGCTGTCGGGATCGTAGCCGCCCTCAGTTCCGATCTCGTCCCCGTAATATACGCAGGGTATGCCGGGGTAGAAAAACATCAAAGCTATTGCGGCTCTCTGCTTTCTCGCGTCGCCCTTAACCCGTGTAAGGAACCTGTCGGTGTCGTGGCTGTCGAGAAGGTTCAGCATCTTTTCGCTCGCCGCAACGCTGCGGCTGTAGTAGAGCCTTATCAGTCTGTCAACGAATTTTTTTGAGTCGATCGTTCCGAAGGCGAAAAGATCGAGGCAGGCTTTAGTAAAGCCGTAATTCATCGTTCCGTCGTACTCGTCGCCGTTTAGGTAATGCGCGGCAACGTGCCAGTCCTCGCCGATGATTATAGCGTCCTCCCGCTCCGCCATGATCTCCTCGCGGAAGCGGCGAAGGAAGCGGCGTGATATCTCATCGGATACGTCGAGCCTCCAGCCGTCAACCCCGTAGTCGCGCATCCAGTTCCTGCAGACCGAGGAAAAATAGCTTATGACCTCGGGATTTCCCGTATTGAGCTTCGGCATATAGGGTACGCTTCCGAAGGTGCGGTACGTGCCGTCCGGGTTTATAAAATACCAGTCGAAATACTTGGACTTTTTCCCGTTTTTAATAGCGTCCACGAAAAACGGATGCCTGTTCGACGTATGGTTAAAGACCCCGTCAAGGATGATCCTCATTCCTCTGTCGTGCGCCGCTTCTATGAGCCGTTTCAGCGCCTCGTTTCCGCCGAAGGCAGGATCGACGTTCTCGTAGTCCATAATGTCGTATTTATGGTTGGATATCGACTTAAACACCGGGGTGAGATATATAAAGCTGACGCCGAGGCTTTTTACGTAGTCGAGCCTTTTCGTAACGCCGTCGAGATCGCCGCCGTAAAAGCTTCTCGGCGTCGGCTTTGCGCCCCACTTTGCGTTTACGTAGCTTTTGTCGGCGCCGGCATTCCCGATATCAAAGCGCTCGGGAAAGATCTGATATCCCACGGCAGTTTTGACCCATTCGGGTACGCGCATGAGGTCGCATGGAAACTGCGAGGTGTACTGGAAGAAGCTGAAATAGCCCAAGTCGTGCTCGTAGGTCTCGGAAAGGCCCTCCTCGGAGAGGTAGAAGAGCTTTCCTTCCCTGTCCGTCAGTTCAAAAATATAGGCGAATCTGGTATCGTCCATCGGAACGGACACGCTGAAATAATCAAGCTCGGAATCAGAGATATCAAGCGTGAGACGGGCTTTTCTTCTTGCATTGAACCAGAGATTTTTATCGCAAACGTAGGTCATCCAAGCCTCTGCCACGAGGCCCTTTTCAGCCCTTAGCCTTATAAACATCCTTCCGTCCAGCGGGCAGGCATCGAGCGTGCCCGGGGTGTGAAAGATCGAACCTGTAAACATTTTTCACCTCGCTTGACAGTGAGTTCTTCTTATGCTAACATCTATCCTATGAAAAAGAAATATACTATCAAGGACATAGCCGCCGAATGCGGAGTTTCCACAGCGACGGTATCCTACGTCCTTAACGACGTCAAAACCCAATCAATAAGTGAAGATACGAGAAAGCGAATACTGCATTTCGCGAACATCGTCGGTTACGTATCGAGCTCCAGCGCAAGGGCCCTCGCCACCGGAAGGACGAACGCCTTCGGCGTTTACTCGCCCAATCCCGAAAACGCCCGAATAAAACACGGGATCGTTGCCGCTCTTGCCGCCGAGGCGGAAAAAAACGGATATCGTCTCGTCGTGCTTACCGAAAGCTGCCTTGCCCGGCAGATGACCGACGTGGACGCGATCTTCGCTGTCGACGTATCCGACGAGGTCTTTTACCGGCTCGGTGACAACACCTTTTCTCCTCTTCTCTGCATCGAGGGCGAGATAGATAACGACCTCTTCTACTCTATCACCTTCGACGCTGAGCATCTGAGCGCGGAGGCCTCAGCTCTCGCGGGCGGCGGAGAAGTCTGCCTTGCGGCGGAGAGCTTTCATTCGGCGCGGTACGCGGAGTATCTTTTGAAGCATTACGCGGCTGTCGTTAGCCCGTCAAGCGCGCTGGACCAGGCTTTGCCCGTCTATCTCGCAAGCGAGGGTTGCGTTCTTCCGGCAAACGGCCGGTTGAGCTTGCCCTATGAGCGTCTTGCTTCTGAGGCGGTGTCCGTGGCCATCAGAGCCATAAAACGAGCGGATACGCCCGAAGAACATATAATCAGGATATAATGAGTTTCAGCGTACCGGCGAAAATCGCCGGTACGCTTCTTTTTTATTACTCTACGGTCACGATTCCGGTCTCGGGATTGAATGTTATCGTATAGGTGCCGGGATCGACGGTGATGTTTTCTCCGTCGGCGCCGAACCAGTACTCATTGGGTACCCAGCCGCCCGCTCCGTACACTACCTTGAAGGCGACCTTGCCGCCCGCCCACTCAGCGGTCTCGGCGTCGGTAAAGGTCAGTGTGGTGGAATAAGTCCCGTCTCCGTTATCCTGAAGCATATAATCGGTGTTCTCGGCGTTGGCGTCAGCTCCCCAGCCGCCGGCTCCGCAGGTGCCGACAACGTAGTACGCGGGGGTCTCAGCGGTGATGTCGCCCTTGAGAACTGCCTTGCCGCCGGAAAGCTCAAGCTCGATCCTGAAGAGGTAGGTGCCCTCCTCTATCTCGATGTTCTTAGTGTTGTTCTCGCTGGAGTACCAATCCTCGGTAGCAGCGTTGCGAACTCCGAATTCGCCGCCCTCGGCGGGAACGTCAGCCACGCAGTACCAGATGAAATCGTCGCCGTTGCGGCTCATATCCTGGCCTGCCCACTCGTTAAAGGAGGCCCAGAGCTTCATATCGTAGACGACCTCGGCGACCTCGTCCGCGTCTCCAAGTCTCTCGTAGGAGAGGGAGCAAAGGGAGAGAGTCTCAGCGTCGGTCGTAAGGATAAGCCTGTATTTGCCGTCCTGAGCGACCTGGATATTTGCGCCGGAGTCGAATACGTTCTCGCCGCTCTTCAAAAGGGCTCCCTCGCTCTTGTCGGCAAGGTGACCTGCGTCGATGCTGGCGGTGTCGTCCCAGGCATAGCCCTCGCCGATAACGGCGATCTTGAAGGCGTCGCCCTCGTAGAGGTTTACTGTGATGTCAAATACGTTGAACTCGCCGTCGACCTTGTGGAGAAGGAAGTCGTCCTGCGGCCAGATCTTGCCCCAGGCGTTTTCGGGATAGCCGCGAAGGGATCCGGCGAGCATCCAGGGACGGTTGTCCTCAATTCCCGACTTCCAGGCTACGAAGATTCTCGTGTCTCTCGTAAGCTTGCTGCCGAACTCAAACGGATACTTGAGAGCGGGAGTCGCGTAGAATCCCTCGATTATGTAACCCTCTTTAACGAGGTTATCCGGCTCGGTGAGTATAGTGCCGTAGGCTATCTCGGTCTCAAGCAGAACGGTAGTACCGTCTCCGTCAACGTAGGTCACCTTGCACACCTTGCCTGCGTTCGGATCCTCGGGCTCCGGCGTGGGCTCGGGAGTGGGGTCAACAGTGGGCGCAGGCTCAGGCGTGGGCTCCTCATTCTGCTTCGTCTCCCCGGCAGCGCAGGCGCAGAGCGCGAGCACCGATATAACGAGAAGCAGGGCAATAACCGTCTTTTTAAAGCTTTTCATTTCCTTACCTCCTGATATTTTTAGTGTTTTTTGTTTGTCGTTTACTTAATCGTTTAAGTAATTAATATTATAGGCTTATTCCACACAAGTTGTCAATCCCTGAATAGCATTTTCGTCAACATCAACAATTATCGACTGCAATTATTGTACACTTCAATCCATGCAAAAAGCCCGGCCGCGCTATTGATATAATCCCCATAGAGTAGACACTTGAAAAGACAAAAAGTTTTTCAAGGCTACACTATGGGGGGATTTTTATGTCAAGGAGCAAGAACAAGAAATATAGCAAAGAATTGAAATTAGAAGCGGTGCAAGCATATACAATTACATCAAATCAACGCCCGAAGTGACTGCGGAAAATATCCTGAACAGAGAATTTCATGCGGACAAGCCCAATGAGAAATGGCTTACCGATGT
>ONGN01000069.1:3973-11161 GCA_900317385.1 uncultured Eubacteriales bacterium | reverse complement strand
GCGAGTAATTTTCGCGGGATTTTTGTTCTGCGAAGCGCAGATGGGCTGGCGCCCATCAAGCGACAAGGGGCAAAAAGCGCCGAAAAGGACCGCTGTGAGGCGTGTTCTTATAGGTGTCGTCAGCTTTATTTAAGGTGGTATATATGGGATTTCTGCCGAGGACCGACCTCGCCCTCGAGGAACGCGAAAGCCGCGGCTCTGCAGACCTCGAAGGCGTCCGTTTTTTAGAGCGCGATATCTCCGGCTACCGCGTCTCCGAAGTCATCATAGAAAACGAAATAGGCTCACAAGCGTTATGTAAACCAGCAGGGCGGTATATCACTATCGAGCTTGACCGCCTTATAAGGCGCGAGGACTCGGCCTTTGAGGACGGGGCGCGGGCTCTCGCCTCTCTCCTTTCAGATCTTTTGCCCGAAAACGGCCCCGTCCTGATAGCGGGGCTCGGAAACCCCGCGATAACTCCCGACGCAGTCGGCCATATAGCCGCTAAGAACGCTCTCGTCACCCTCCATCTTATAGACGCGCCGGGCGGCGTTTTCTCCGACCTGCGATCCGTGGCCTGCGTTGAACCGGGCGTTCTCGGAACGACGGGCATTGAATCCGTCGAGGTCGTGCGTGCTGTTGCGGAGAAGATACGCCCCGCCGCCGTTATAGCTGTCGACGCCCTCGCCTCACGCCGGGCGGAGAGGCTTTGCCGGACGGTGCAGATAACGGACACGGGCATTGTCCCCGGCTCTGGCGTTGGTAACGCGAGAAAGGAGCTGAGCGCGAATACGCTCGGAGTTCCCGTTATCGCCGTCGGCGTACCTACCGTAGTGGACGCGGCGACCCTTGCCGCCTCCCTTGCCGAGGACTGCGGGGCGAGGCTTGACGAGGACAGGCTCCGTTCCGCCGGGGGCGGCCTTATCGTGACGCCGAGGGATATCGACTCAAAGGTTGCCGACATCTCAAAGCTTGTGGGCTACGGCATAGACCTCGCCCTCCAGCCGAGCCTCAGCGTTTCCGACCTCGATATGCTCATTTGAGAGGCAAAATGTTTCACGTGGAACAAAACTGTTTCACGTGAAACAATTTTAAAGGTTGAAATAAGCGGCGCCAAGGTTTATAATACAACGTACAAAATAAATGCAAGGGATGACGAGATGGGAAAGATAATCGCCGTGGCAAACCAGAAGGGCGGCGTCGGAAAGACGACGACGGCGGTAAACCTAACGGGGGCGCTGAAGCTTCTGAATAAAAAGGTGCTGCTCTGCGACTCCGACCCCCAGGGAAACGCCACGGGGGCGATGGGAATAGATAAATCGCGGGTAAAGGCCGGGACCTACGACGTTATGATCGGCAGGACGGCGGCAAAGGATGCGGTCATCAAAACGAAGTACGGCGACGTGCTGGCGTCGAACAGAGAGCTATCGGGCGCGGGGATCGAGCTCGTGGACGCCGAGGACAGGGAATACGTTCTGAAAAACGCCATCGCCGAGCTGAAAAACGAGTACGACTACATAATAATAGACTGCCCGCCGAGCCTTGAGCTTCTGACGCTGAACGCGCTATGCGCCGCGGACACGATTCTTATCCCGGTGCAGTGCGAGTATTTCGCCCTTGAGGGGCTTGCCGACCTTATGAGCACGGTGAGGCTTATAAAAAGGCGGCTCAATCCGGAGATCAGCATCGAGGGCGTCGTGCTGACGATGTACGACGGAAGGACGAATCTCTGCCTGCAGGTGGCGGGAGAGGTCAAAAAGTATTTCAAGGATAAGGTATACAAAACGGTGATACCGCGAAACGTGAGGCTGTCCGAGGCGCCGAGCCACGGAAAGCCCGTTACGGCGTACAATTTCGGCTCAAGAGGGGCGCAGGCATATCTCGCCCTCGCGAAGGAGCTCGACGAACGCAACGGAAGAAAGGAATGGTCATAAATATGGCTCGAAAAGGGCTTGGAAAGGGACTGAGCGGCGAGCTCTTCGAGGGACAGGGGCTTGCGGCTCTCCTCGGCGAGGAGGACGCGGGTAGCGTTATGAACCTCAGACTGGCGCGCGTTGAGCCGAGAAGGGATCAGCCGAGAACGTACTTCGAACCGGAGGCATTGGACGAGCTCGCGGAGTCGATAAAGGAGCACGGGGTCATTCAGCCGATAACGGTGAGAAAGACCGACGAGGACTACTATGAGATAATTGCGGGCGAGCGCCGCTGGAGGGCCGCGAAAATAGCGGGTCTCAGAGAGATACCGGCCATCGTAATAAAAGCGGACGATAAGAAGACGGCTGAGCTTGCAATGGTCGAAAACCTGCAGCGCGAGGATCTGAGCCCGATCGAGGAGGCGCGCGGCTACAGGTCGCTGATGGACGCCTACGGCTATACGCAGGAGGCGGCGGCGGAAAGGGTCGGCAAATCGAGACCCGTCGTGGCAAACGCCTTAAGGCTTTTGAGCCTGCCCGAGGGAGCGCAGAGGCTGATGGAGGAGAAAAAGCTGCCCCTAAGCCACGCGAGGATAATACTCTCGCTCGAGAACGCGGCGGATATGGAGATCGCCGCAGCCGAGGTAGCTGAAAAGGGACTTTCGGTAAAGGAGACGGAAAAGCTCGTAAAGCGGCTCAGTACGTCGAAGGAGAGAGCAAAAAGCGGCGCAAGGACGCATTCGGACGGAGTTGACTACTTCGGCGAGGTGGAGCGCGAGCTAACGAAGGCTCTCGGAAGAAAGGTCACCGTCGCGCCCGGGGCGAAAAAGGGCAAATTTGAGATAGAGTACTATGGCACCGAGGATTTTGAGCAGGTTTACGCCGCTCTCCTCGGGCTGAAAACGGGGGGAAAGAACGAATGACGCTGAAAAGACGCGGAGACGGGGACACCGGAGAGAAGGAACTTCCGGTAGAGAAGCCCGAATCCCGCAAAAAATCCGAACAGTCGGTTATAGTATATATAACGATACTGTTCAGCGTGGTCTTTCTCCTGATACTGCTTAGCTATTTTATGCACCAGAGGGAGAACGAGACGACGATATCGAACCTGCAGGGCGAGCATATCGAGTTCCGCCAGGAGATAGAAAGGATCGAGGGTGAGAAAAAAGACCTTGAGACAGAGCTTGCGGAGGCATTGAAGAAGGTCGACGGGCTCGAGAAGGACAAGAGCTCGCTGAAGGGCAAGCTTGAGGAAGCGGAGAAGGCCACACAAGCCGAAAAGGCGAAGAATGAGGAACTGACCTCGGAGAATGAAGAGCTGAACAAGAAGCTCGAGGACGCCGAGGCGGAGATAAAAAGGCTCGAGGAAGAGGCCGCGAAAGCGGCTGAAGCCGAGGAAAACGGAGAAGAGGTAGAAAACCAATGATAGATATCAAACTCATAAGGGAAAATCCCGAGCTCGTAAGAGAGAACATCAGAAAGAAATTCCAGGATCACAAGCTCCCCCTCGTGGACGAGGCGGCCGAGCTCGACAGGCTGAACAGGGCGAGCATAAACGAGGCGAACGACTTAAGAGCCCGCAAGAACGCCCTCTCAAAGGCGAACGGCCCCCTCTTCGGCAAGCTCAAGAGAGCCGAGGGAGCGGAGAAGGAGGCCATCCAGGCCGAGATAGACAAGAATATGGCCGAGGTCAAGGCCGATGAGGAGAGACTGCAGGAGCTTGAGAAGCTTGAGGGCGAATACGCCGAGAAGCTGAGACACGTAATGCTTAAGATACCGAATATCATCGACGCCTCCGTGCCCATCGGCAGGGACGACTCCGAGAACGTGGAGGTCCAGCGCTTCGGCGAGGCGAAGACCCCCGATTTCGAGATCCCCTATCACACCGATATAATGGAGAGCTTCAACGGCATCGACCTCGACGGGGCGCGCAGAGTCGCCGGAAACGGATTTTACTACCTCGTCGGCGATATCGCGAGGCTTCACGAGGCCGTCCTCGCCTACGCACGCGACTTTATGATATCAAAGGGCTTTATATATATGATACCGCCCTTTATGATGCACGGCGCAATCGTTGAGGGCGTTATGAGCCAGACCGAGATGGACGCCATGATGTATAAGATCGAGGGCGAGGACCTCTATCTCATCGGCACCTCGGAGCACAGCATGATAGGCCGCTACATTGACCAGATAATCCCGGAAAAGAGCCTGCCGCATACGCTCACGAGCTATTCGCCCTGCTTCCGCAAGGAGAAGGGCGCCCACGGCCTTGAGGAGCGCGGAGTATACCGCATCCACCAGTTCGAGAAGCAGGAGATGATAGTCGTCTGCAAGCCGGAAGAGAGCATGGACTGGTATGAGAAGCTTTGGAGATACTCGGTCGAGCTCTTCCGCTCCCTCGATATCCCCGTCCGCCAGCTTGAGTGCTGCTCCGGCGACCTTGCCGACCTTAAGGTCAAGAGCTGCGACATCGAGGCGTGGAGCCCCCGCCAGCAGAAGTATTTCGAGGTCTGCTCCTGCTCCAACCTGGGCGACGCACAGGCGAGAAGGCTCAAGATCCGCATAAAGGGCGAGGACGGAAACATCTACCTTGCGCACACGCTCAATAATACCTGCGTCGCTCCTCCGAGAATGCTGATCGCGTTTTTGGAAAATAACCTCCAGGCCGACGGCTCCGTCACGATACCCGAGGTGCTGAGACCCTATATGGGCGGCAAAGAGAAGCTTGAAAAGGCAAAGAAAGTGTAAATAAAGCTTCGGCTTTAATATAATGAAAGGGGAAACAGCAAATGAAAAAAACCAAAGGCTTCTTCGGTGAGTTCAAAGAATTCATAACGAAGGGCAACGTGCTCGATATGGCAGTCGGCGTTATCATAGCCACGGCCTTCGGCGCGATCACCACCACTCTCGTAAACAACGTATTTCTGCCCCTGATCGGCTACATCTTCGGCGGCATCGACCTTGCGAAGCTCGATATCACCCTCAAAGCCGCTGAGCTTGACGCCGCCGGCGAGGTCGTTAAGGAGGCCGTTGTCATCGGCATCGGCGCCTTCCTCTCCGCCGTTATCAACTTTGTCATCGTAGCCTTCATCGTATTCCTCATCGTAAAGGCCTTCAATAAGGCCCGCGAGGTCGCCGAGAAGAAGAAAAAGGCCGAGGAAGCCGCCGCTGAGCCCGAACCCGAGCCTGATCCCGAGCCCAGCGCCGAGGAGAAGCTCCTTACCGAGATCCGCGACCTTCTCAAGAACCAGAAGTGAGATTAGAGGACGTACTTAAAAGCGGCGCTCCCGAGCTGGGAGTGCCGCTATCCGAAAACGCGGCGGCGGAGTTCAGAGCGTATTACGAGCTCCTTATGCTCCGAAACGCCGAATTTAACCTGACCGCGATAAAGGGCGAGGAGGAGGCCGCCCGCCTCCACTTCCTCGACTGCCTCGGACTTTTGAAGGTCCGGGACTTTAAAAACAAAAGCGTCGTCGACGTCGGCTCCGGCGGGGGCTTCCCCGGCTGGCCTGTAAAGATAGCGGAGCCGTCGGTTAACATAACGCTTGTCGACAGCACGGAGAAGAAGGTGAACTTTCTCCGCGAGGTTTCGGAAAAGCTTAATCTTCCCGCCGAGTGCGTTCACGCGAGGGCGGAGGAGCTTTCAGCCGGAAATATGAGGGAGAGCTTCGATATCGCCGTTTCGCGGGCAGTGGCGCGGCTCAATATCCTCTCGGAGCTCTGTCTGCCTTTAGTTAAAGTCGGGGGCGCTTTCATAGCGATGAAGGCCGCCGATTCCGATGCGGAGATAGCCGAGGCCGCAAGGGCGGCAAGGCTTTTGGGCGGCGGAGAGCCGAAGGTTTTTGAGTACGCCGTACCGGGCACTTATATCGTCCGCCGCGCGGTGATCATCGAAAAGCTTGAGCCCACGCCCGGGAAGTACCCGAGAAGATTCGGCGCTATAAAAAAAGCGCCGCTGTAAAATTAGATAATAAAAGCCTGCACCCCCGGTACCAAGCGTATCGGGGCAGTTTGGCGTTTACATAATATTACGAGAGGGAGATAAAGATGGCAAAAAACTGCAAAATCTGCTTAAACGAGCTTGCCGAGGGAATGGATAGCTGCGTATACTGCGGGGCGAAGGCGGGAGCCTTTGAGCCGAAGACGATAAGTGAGCTCAAGACCTACTGCGAGGCGAGGAATATGCCGACGGAGAAGATGCGCTTCTTCATCGGCGAGGACTACAAAGAGCCGAAGGCGTTCGGCATTTTTGAAGACGAAAACGGGGCCTTCGTCGTCTACAAGAACAAGGCGGACGGCACGAGAGCCGTGCGCTATAAAGGAGCGGACGAGGCGTACGCCGTGCGCGAGCTCTTTATCAGAATGCAGCAGGAGATAGGTAACCAGAAGCAGCGCTCCCGCGAGACGAGGCAGGCAATAAGAAGCTATACCGAGGAGAACACGGAGACCCGCGCCGCCCCGCTGAAGAAAAAGTCCTTTACTCTTGCGCACCTTATCGCGGCGATCGCTTTGGCCGCCGCCGTCACCTTCGTCGGGTTTATGATTTACAAGACCACGACCGATCCCGATAGCGGGTATTACTACTACGACGGGGACTATTACTATCACCGCGGCAGCTCCTGGTACCTGTTCGACGATGACGACGGGCTCTGGGAGAGAACGGTCATCACAGACGGACTCAAGGAAGATCCAAAGAGCTACTATTCGGGCTCGGACTACAGCTCAAGCTACGGCGTCTCGAATTTTGAGGACAGCGAATGGTACGAGGCGGACAGCCGGGACGACGATTACGACAGCGATTGGGACTGGGACTCCGACTGGGATTCAGGCTACACCGACTGGGATTCGGATTGGTGATTAATTTTTAAGGTGATTTTATGAAAACTCTTACTCTTGCGCTCGAAAGAGACGAGAGCTTTGAAAAAATATCGGCTGCGATAGATCAGGGGCGCTGCCCCGCTCTTCTGAGCGGGACGGGCGCCCTTCCCCGCGCGCACGCAGTTTCCGCGCTTAGGCTGCGGCGGCAGGTCCCGGTCGTCGCCGTCCTCTCCGACGAGGGGGAGGCGAAGAAGTTTTCGGAAGACCTTGCCGCCTTTACCGGCGAGGAGGTTACGGAGCTTTTCGGCCGCGACTTTATTTTCTATAACGCCGACGTCGTCTCCCGCGAGGGGGAGAGACGCAGGCTCGCAGCGTTTGAGCGCCTTTTATCGGGAAAAGCCGGCCTCGTCGTAACGACGCCGGACGCCATTATGCAGAGGACGATGCCGCCCGATATATTCTCCCGCCTCTCACT
>ONGN01000069.1:0-3894 GCA_900317385.1 uncultured Eubacteriales bacterium | reverse complement strand
GGGCCGGGCCAGTTCTCCGTAAGGGGCGGCATACTCGATATTTTCTCGCCCGCCGCCGAGCTGCCCTTCCGAATGGAGTTCTTCGGTGACGAGATAGACTCGATGGCGTACTTCGACCCCGCATCTCAGAGAAGGACGGAGAATATAGACGAGGCGCTCATTCTCCCCGTTCAGGAGGCGCCGCTCACGGCGGCGGACGGCGGACGCGAAGGACTTTTAGCAAGGCTCGACGCCTATGGGAAAAAGCTTCTGCGCAGGAAAACCGTGAGCCGCGAGCTTACCCAGAGCCTCGCCCAGGATATGGCGAGGATCAGAGAGGGCAGGAGCCTTCCCGCAACGGACAGATATCTTGACCTTATGTTCGAGCCCGCGACCGCGGCGGACTATATACCGCCCGAGGCGATAGTCGTATTATGTGAACCCGGCAGACTCGAGGACAGGGCCAAGGGCTACGTTTGGCAGCTCTCCGAGGATCTTACCGCCCTCGCGGAAAAGGGCGCCTTCGAGGGCCAGGCGGAAAGGCTTATAACCCCCTGGGATAAAGTGATCGAGAGGCTTCAGGACTTTCCGATAATTATGATGGCGGCCTTCACCACCTCCGCCCTCCCAGTAAGGCCGAGAGCGATGGAGACCCAGAGCTCAAAGCAGCTCCCGTCCTACGGCGGCAGCCTTGAGACCGCCGCAAGTGATATAAAGCATTATGTAAACTCTGGCTCCGGCGTCGTCGTGCTGGCGAAGGACAGGCGGCGGGCGGAGATACTGAGAGAGTATTTAGTTAAAAACGGGATAGGCTCGTACTACGATTATGAGCTTGAGAAGCTGCCGGACAAGGGGCGCTGCGCGATAGCCGTAGGCAGTCTCTCTGCGGGCATAGAGTATCCGAAGCTCGGCCTTGCGATACTGTCCGAGGGGCAGATCACGGGCGGCATATTCAAAAAGCGGGCGAAGAAAAAGCTCCCGTCGAGCAGGCAGAGGCTTGAGAGCTATACGGATCTATCCGCGGGCGACCTCGTTGTGCACGAGCAGTACGGGATAGGCCGGTACGTCGGTATGGTGACGCGCGAGGTGGATAAGATAAGGCGCGACTATATCAAGATAGCCTATTCCGGCACCGACGTGCTCTACGTTCCGGCGACTCAGCTCGATATGATATCGAAGTATATCGGCGCGGGGGAGGACGCCCCGGTGAAGCTCTCGAAGCTCGGCGGCACGGATTGGACGAGGACGAAGCTTAGAGCGAAGGGAGCCGTCCGCGAGCTGGCGGACGGGCTTATCAGGCTGCAGGCGGAGAGGCAGAGGGCGGCGGGCTTCGCCTTTTCGCCCGATACCCCGTGGCAGCGTGAGTTTGAGGATAACTTTTTATATCAGGAGACGGACGATCAGCTCCGGGCGATAAAGGATATAAAGAGGGATATGGAAGACCCGAAGCCGATGGACAGACTTTTGTGCGGCGACGTGGGCTACGGGAAGACGGAGGTCGCGCTTCGGGCCGTGATGAAATGCGTGCTCGATGGGAAGCAGGCGGCGATCCTCGTGCCGACAACGGTGCTCGCCCAGCAGCACTATCAGACTGCGATGGCGAGGTTTTCGGGCTTCCCGGTAAATATCGAGGTGCTGAGCCGCTTCCGCACTCAGGCTCAAGTCAAAAAGGCGATAGCCGGGCTCGAGACCGGGGAGGTGGACGTCGTTATCGGAACGCACAAGCTCCTCGGCAGGGATATAAAATTCAAGTCTCTCGGCCTTTTAGTGGTGGACGAGGAGCAGCGCTTCGGAGTTACGCACAAGGAGAGGCTGAAGGAGATCGCGCGGACGGTGGACGTTCTGACCCTCTCGGCGACGCCGATACCGAGAACGCTGAATATGGCGCTCTCGGGCGTGCGCGATATGTCAACGATAGAGGAGCCGCCGTCCGACAGGCTTCCGGTGCAGACCTACGTTATGGAGCACGACTGGGGCGTTATCGAGGACGCGATACGCCGCGAGCTCTCGAGAGGCGGGCAGGTATACTATATCCACAACAGGGTCGATAATATCGAGCGCACGGCGATGAAGCTCCGCGAGCTTATCGAGGGCGCAACCATCGCCGTCGCCCACGGGAAGATGGACGAGGACCAGCTCGGCACGGTGATGGAGGCGATGAGCGCCGGGGAGATACAGATACTCGTTTGCACGACGATAATAGAGACCGGGATAGATATCCCGAACGTGAACACGCTGATAATCGAGGACGCGGACAGGCTCGGCCTCGCCCAGCTCCACCAGATAAGGGGCAGGGTCGGCCGCTCGAGCCGCAGAGCCTTCGCCTATTTCACCTTCCGCAAGGATAAGGTGCTTAACGAGACGGCGGAGAAGCGGCTTTCGGCGATAAGGGAGTTTGCCGAGTTCAACTCAGGTTTCAAGATCGCGATGCGCGACCTTGAGATAAGGGGAGCGGGCAATATTTTGGGCGCGGAGCAGTCGGGCCACATGATGAGCGTCGGCTACGATATGTATCTTAAGCTCCTTGAGGAGGCCGTGCACGAGAGTAAGGGCGAGAAGGTCGCCGTAAAGCCCGACTGCTCGGCGGATCTCGCCATCTCGGCGAATATCCCCGCAAGCTACGTTGAAAACCAGGAGCAGAGGATGGATCTCTACCGCCGCATAGCCCATATCCGCACCGAGGAGGACGCGGACGATATGGTAGACGAGCTCATAGACCGCTTCGGCGATCCCCCGAGGGAGGTAAACGCGCTTATCCACGTCGCCCTTCTGCGCGGCGAGGCGGCGGATACCGGCATAACGGAGATAACGGAAAAGGACGGGAAGCTCATATTCACCCTCGGCGATTTCGAGCCCGAGCGGGTGAGCGCCCTCTACTCAAGACCTGAGTATTTAAAGCGCATCAAGATAGAGGCGGGGGCAAAGCCAAAGATGAGCCTCAAGCTGAAGCCATCAGACAGAGTGCTCGAGACGGCAGTTCAGCTTGTGCGGGATTATAAGGCGAACGCCGAATAAACGCCGCTTCGCACCTTGCGCCGAGCGCATAATTATGCTACAATAAAATTTAAGCCGCAAAAAATAGAGAGGAGGGCTGCGGGATGAGCGAAGGGAGATTCGTTCTGCCGGAGACCGAGACGGTCACGATGTCCGGCGAGGCCGCGAAAAAGCTTATAGGCTGCGGAAGCGGGGACGCGGCCCTTGTGTATATCTATATCCTGCGCGCCGGAGGCCGCTTCGACCTCGACGACTGCGCCCTGGCTACGGGTCGTTCGCCCGCCCAGATAGAGGGGGCGATGAACGTCCTTTCAAGGCTCGGCCTCGTGAGCCGCGAGGACGGGGCGAAAAAGGCTGAGAGACCGGTCGACGCCGAGCCGCCGAAGTATACCTCGGAGGATATCAAGCGCGAACTTGAAAACGGCGAGGCCTTTCCCCAGCTCGTGGGCGAGGTGCAGATTGCCCTCGGAAGGCTCCTGTCGCCCGACGATCTTATAAGGCTTTTCAGCATTTACGACTATAACGGCCTGCCGCCGGAGGTGATTTTGATCCTCGTTAATCACTGCATCGACGAGGTGCAGCGCAGATCGGGCCCGGGCAGAAAGCCGACGATGAAGTATATCGAGAAGGCCGCCTATTCCTGGGAGGCGGACGGGGTCTTCTCCCTCGAGGCCGCCGAGGCCTATATCCGCCGCCTATCCGAAAGGCGCGGAGCTTATTCGGAGTTCTCCGCCGCCTTCGGCATAAGGGACAGGCAGCTCTCGTCCACCGAGCGGAAATACGTCGATTCATGGGCAGACCTCGGCTTTACCGCCGATGCCGCCGCCCTCGCTTACGACAGGACGGTTACCAAGACGGGCAGGATGAACTGGCGCTATATGGATTCGATAATGATGAGCTGGCACAATATGGGACTTCACA
>ONGN01000100.1 GCA_900317385.1 uncultured Eubacteriales bacterium | reverse complement strand
GCCTTACGATATAACGGAGATAACCGGAAAGGACGGCTGATGCAGTGGAGGAATTAAAAAAAAAGCTCGAAGCCGTAGTCGTCGGCAACCTTAACCTGTATAACATTCTCTCTGCTCTGCTTCTGTTCGTTATTCTGGTAATTTGCAAGCGTTTTCTCTTAAAACTCTTTAAAAAAGTAATGCTGAAGGTAAAGCTCGACCCCAGCATCAAGAGCTTTATAAACGCATCGCTGAACACGGTGATGTGGGTCGCCATCGTCCTCGTCACCGCGGACAGGCTCGGCGTTCCGATAACGAGCCTCGTCGCCGTCGTCAGCGTAGTCGGCGTAGCCCTCTCGCTCTCGCTTCAGAGCATACTTGAGAACATATTCGCCGGGATAACCCTGCTCGGCACGAAGCCGATCCAGGTCGGCGAATACGTAGAGATCGGGGACGTCGCCGGTACGGTCAAAAAGGTCACCCTCTTCTACTCCGTCATAGTCACATCAGATAAGCGCACGGCATACGTGCCTAACAGCACCGTGACCTCCTCCGTTGTGATAAACCACTCGGACCAGCCGCTTAGACGCGTTGAGTTCACGCTTAACGCGGATTACGGAAACGAGCCTGACGCCGTTCTCGCCGCTCTCATCAAGGCAGCAAAAAGCGTTGAGACCGTGACCGCCGAAAAGGAGCCCGTCGCCTTCGTAAATAAATACGATAACAGCAGCATCGAGTACAGGCTCTACGTTTTTACCGACGCAAACAAGTATCTCGACACGAAGTACGCGGTAATGCGTCAGGTGTTCTACGCCTTCCGCGAGGACGGCATACAGATGACATACGACCATTTGAATCTGCACATAGTGGAAAACTCAGCCGATAAGGAGATGAAGACCGATGCTTAAAAATCTTCAGGAGCTCTTGCAAGTCGTAACGGAGTGGATAATTCTGTTTACCGAGGTAATCGGCGTCGGCATACTCGCTTACGCCTTTATCAAGGGTCTTATCGCCCTGTTTACTCCGAAAATCAACGCGAAGCTCGTCCTTGCAAACGGGTTTTCCCTCTCTCTCGGCTTTCTTCTCGGCGGCGAGATACTTCGGACGGTGATAACGCACGATCTTTCCGATATCATCATCGTCGCCGCTCTCGTTGCGATAAGAATAGCCCTCTCCCTTCTCCTCAGCCGTGAGATCAAGGAGGAAAAGGAGCAGGGGAAAAACGAAAACAATTCCGAAATATAAAAAGACTTCGGCAGCCGAATGACCGGCTGCCGATTTTATTATTCCATCAGGCTTATTTCAGAGGCGGAGATCTCATAGGCCGTTTTTTCGGTCTCGATCCCGTTCTCGTTTTTTATGTAATTTCGCATCTGGAGCCTTCCTGAAAGCTCGACTCTGTCGCCGACCTTCCAATCGGCGGCTTCCCGCGCTCTCGCGCCCCAGACGATAACGGGCAGATAGTCGCTCCTGTTATACCTGCGCTGAACGGCGAGCATAAGGTCGCATATCTCGCGCCCCATCGGCGTTCTTCGGTATATTGGCTGCTTCACGATAGTGCCGCTCAGAAATATCTCGTTTTCCGGCTCACCCGGGTAACGCTCAAGCTCCCGCGCCAAAACGTAGATAACGAGCTTCGCTCCTACGCCGGAGCGGTTATTAAAGGAGCGCATCTCGCCCCTTACTCTGACGTTTTCGCCCTCAGTTAGTCCAAGTGACTTGCAGAGCTCGCCCTTTATGAGCACGTTTACCCTGTCCACCGTTCCGGAAAGTCTCTCCACGTCGAGCGGAAAGCGGTAGTATTCTCCGTCCCGCCCGGTATGCGAAAGCTCCGGCTCAGCCGCGAACCTGCCCACGAGCATAGCACTGTCGTTGATTCTATCCATCCGTACCAGCTCCTTGACCGTAAGTTCATAGTCAAGTATATGAGCGGCGGGGCGGATTATTACTCAGGCCGTGAGCTCCCTTATTTTGCTGAGCACGTTTGAGCAGTGGTTCCGGAAAATGGCTCTGAGCTCATCGGAGGACGAAGCCATAATATATGGAGTACCCGCCACCCTGAGCATGGGCGCGTCGTTCCAGTTATCGCCGAAGGCGGCGACCTCGTCTTTCTCTATGCCAAGCTCGGAGATGAGGGCAATAAGCCCCTTGCCCTTGTCCGCGAGCGTGAAGTCCCACCAGGTCGGGCCGGCACAGGCCATATTGACCCTGTCCGCCCATTTGGGGCGCAGAATATCCCCCGCCTCGTCAAGATTTCCGGGGCAGTAGGCGGCGAGCTTTATTATCGGCTCGGCTATATCCTCCACCCTGTCGACAATCGTGAGCTTGTTTCCGAGTCCGCGCATCGGGACTGCGAACAGGCTCTCTGAGGTTTTGAGAATATAGCTCGAGCTTATGCCGGAGATAATTACGTACGAGCCGTCGATTGCCTCGATATCCCGCCCTATCTGAAGGGCGGTCTCGCGCGGGATCTCCGTTTTGGAGATGAGCTCCGCCTCCCCTTCCGGTCCCCTTCCGTAAACTGCGCCGCCGTTTTCGCTGATATAGTAGATATCGTCGGCTATCTCGTGAAACAGGACGCGCATAGAGTGGTACTGCCTGCCCGAGGCCGGGCAGAAGGCTATCCCCTTTCGACTGAGCTCCCGCACCGTGTCCGCAAGGTCTGAGGGCAGAGCCCCGTAGCCGTACGGAATCAGAGTCCCGTCGATATCCGAAACGATAAGCTTTGGTCTTTTCATATTCACACCTCAAAAAATCGGCGGAGCGAGGCTCCGCCGATAAGCGTTTTTTTGGAATTATATTGCCGCGCCCATAAACATAAGGGCGAATACGGCGCCCGCAACGAGGAATGCCGCGCCGATCACGATAAGGAACAGGCAGGGCGTTTTCTCCTTGGCAGCAAGCCGCTCCTTATATTCGTAAAAGCTCTCGCGGCTCTTGCCCGGCTCCTGCTTTTTAAATAAGCTCAGCATGTACTTCACGGAATATGTGAAAATGTCGAAGGCTCCGTTTCTCGAAACGAATACGAGAGCACCGGCGGCAAATATGAGCACGCCCGTGATAAAGAAGGCGTCGGAGAGGTGGAGCTCAAGCTCCTGTGCGGTCAATGCCGCCGAGAACGCTCCGCGCGACCAGAGGATCAGCGCGGCCATGACGGCTCCTATAAGAAAGGCGACGGCGTATTTTATCCACGCCCTCTTTTTCACGGGCTCAGAAGCGTTCCTATCGATCACGACTCTGCGACCTGCTTCTTATACTGCTCAAACTCCTTCTCGGTGCAGCGGACGAAGTGGCCCGGAAGAACCTCGCGGAACTGCGGCTCCTCGGTGGTGTACTCGTGATCCGTAAGCGGATTGTAGCGGATCCTCGTTCTGTTCTTCTCCGTCTCGGGGTCGGGCAGAGGAATTGCGGAGAGGAGTGAGCGGGTGTAGGGGTGCAGCGGATGGCGGAAGAGCTCGTCGGAATCGGCAAGCTCGACCATATTGCCGTAATACATAACTCCGATGCGGTCGGAGAAGTATTTGACGACGGAGAGGTCGTGCGCGATGAAGAGGATCGTAAGCCCCATTTTCTTGCACAGGTCGTTCAGAAGGTTTATTACCTGGGCGCGGATGGAGACGTCGAGGGCAGAGATGGGCTCGTCCGCGATTATCATCTCGGGGTTCATTATGATAGCGCGGGCGATACCGATGCGCTGGCGCTGGCCGCCGGAGAACTCGTGCGGATAGCGGGTGGCGTGCTCGGCAACGAGGCCGACGGTCTCGAGCATCTCAAGTACCTTTTGCTCGATCAGCTTCTTATCCTTGACGCCCTGGATCTTAAGTCCCTCGGCGATTATCTCCTTGACCGTCATACGCGGGTCGAGGGAGGAGATTGGGTCCTGATAGATCATCTGGATCTTGGTGACGAGATCCTTCTTCGCATGCTTGTGGTCGTGCTTCGCCTTGGCTATCTCGGCTCTAAGCTCGGTTATGCGCTCGTCTATCTCCGCCTGCCTCGCGCTGTCTGCGGTTTTCCTCTCCGCGCGGAGGGCCTTGAGCTCGGAAACGTACGAGCCGATGCCGGCGACTATGCGCTGACCCTTGAAATATACGCTGCCGGAGGTGGCGTCGTAAAGGCGAATTATGGTGCGTCCGGTCGTGGTCTTTCCGCAGCCGGACTCGCCGACGAGGCCGAAGACCTCGCCCTTCTTAACATCGAAGGAGACGTCGTTAACGGCCTTCTTGACGAAATTGCCCTTGCCGAAGTACATGGAAAGGTGCTCTACTTTGAGCAGGACTTCTCTGTTATCTTCGCTCATTTCGTCTCACCTCTCTTATTCTGCATTCTCTCAATGCGCTCGGTTATGATCTTCGGGCGCTCGATCTTGGGCGCGTCCGGATGGAGGAGCCAGGTCGCGGCGTAGTGCGTGTCGCTTATCTTGAACATAGGCGGCTGCTCCTCGAAGTCGATTACGAGGGCGTTCACGTTTCTGTCCGCAAAGGCGTCGCCCTTCGGCGGATAGATCATATTGGGAGGCGTGCCGGGTATGCTCTGGAGCTTCTCCTTGGTGTCGAGGTCGGGCACGGAGGACAGGAGCGCCCAGGTGTA
>ONGN01000048.1 GCA_900317385.1 uncultured Eubacteriales bacterium | reverse complement strand
CCTCGCCGCTTGCAATAAACGCGCTCATAATGAGGCCTGCTGTTTCCTGCCTTGTGATGGGATCGTTTAAAAAAGCGGAGTAGAGTGGATAATTTTCGGCGTCGATAAGCCCTTTTTCCAGCGCGAAGTTATAATAGCCCAAGTACCAGGGCTTAGCGCCGCCCAGTTCCGCAGCTGCGTCCGGATAAAGATATCTGACAAGGACGGTAATGAGCTGTATCCTCGAGATAGGCGAATTCGGGCTGAACGTACCGATGTTGTTTACTACCTTCGTAGTTCCGTTGAAAAGAGAATACTTATCCCCCGACATTGCCATTACTGCCTCATAGTACCAGTTTTCGGGCTTAACGTCCGAAAAAGTTATACGTTCATCGGCAAAAACGACGGAAGACATGGTAAACAATATAGAAATAGAAATAATTAATGAAACAAGACGTTTCATAGTCATACCTCCACTTATTATCATCCATAATCTATTATCATATATTTTTCACCGTTTGTCAAAAGAAAGTTTTTTCTTTTTTGCGATTTTGGTACTTTTCATCTCAGCATTCTTGTGATATTATTGGAAAAGCAGAAAATAGAATTATGGAGGTAATTCCCATGAGTGAAAAACTTATCGGCGCTGCCGTGATCGGTCAGTCCGGCGGCCCCACTTCCGTCATCAACGCCAGCGCATACGGCGTTATCCGCACCGCGCTTGATGCCGAGGAGATAACTAACGTTTACGGTATGGCCCACGGTATTAAGGGTATGCTCGCCGATCAGCTCTATGATATGTCTCAGGAGGATCCCGCTGAGCTTGAGCTTCTGCTCAACACCCCTTCCTCCGAGCTCGGCTCCTGCCGCTATAAAATCGCCGATCCCGACGTCGACGATACGGATTATAAGCGCATTCTTGAGATCTTCAAGAAGTACAATATCCGTTACTTCTTCTACAACGGCGGCAACGATTCCATGGATACCTGCGACAAGGTCAGCCGCTATATGGCAAAGTCCGGCTGGGACTGCAGGGTAATGGGCGTTCCCAAGACAATAGACAACGACCTTTACGGCACCGATCACTGCCCCGGCTTTGCTTCCGCGGCTAAGTACATTGCCACCTCCGTCGCCGAGGTTTATAAGGACGCCCGCGTTTACGACACCGGAATGGTCACCATCATCGAGATCATGGGCCGCCACGCCGGATGGCTCACTGCCGCCGCTTCCCTCGCCTCTACCGTAGGCTGCGGCCCCGACCTTATCTACGTTCCCGAGGTCGACTTTGATATGGACAAGTTCCTTGCTGACGTTCAGCGCATTTACGACGCCAACGGAAAGTGTATAGTCGCCGTTTCCGAGGGCATCCACTATGCTGACGGCTCCTTCGTATCCGAGGCGAAGGCCAGCGCGACTGACGGCTTCGGTCACGCTCAGCTCGGCGGTCTCGCCGCCCTCCTTGCGAACATCGTTAAGGAAAAGACCGGTGCGAAGGTCCGCGGCATCGAGCTCAGCCTTCTTCAGCGCTGCGGCGCTCACCTCGCCAGCCAGACCGACATTACCGAGAGCTTCACCGCCGGCAAGAAGGCCGTCGAGGCTGCTATCGCCGGTGAGACCGGATATATGGTCGGCTTTAAGCGCGTTATGGTCGACGGAAAATACACCTGCGAGTACGTTCTCCTGCCCCTTACCAGCGTTGCCAACTTCGAGAAGAAGGTTCCGCTTGAGTGGATCACTCCCGAGCACAACGGCATCACCTCCGACTTTGCGGATTACGCTCTTCCCCTTATTGCCGGTGAGCCCGACCGTAAGCTTGAGAACGGTCTTCCCCGCTTTGCAAGGCTTAAGAAAGTCCTCGCGAAATAAGGATATACAAAACAATTTCTCCCATCCAATCGGATGGGAGATTTTTTATGGAAAAAACTTTCGGAATGATTAGATTATTCAGACATATACTTTTATAGGCAAGGAGGCGTTATTATGAGATCAAACGTAAAAAAACTGATATTTTCAATCGGAATACCGCTGATTGGCGGCGGCATTATAGGCTTTATCACAACAGGCGCCGGGGCTTACGAGGACATGGTAAAGCCTCCGCTCTCACCTCCCGGCTGGGTCTTCCCTGTCGTGTGGTCGATACTGTATATAATGATGGGTATTGCATTATACCTCGTGCTTATTTCTCCCCAGTCTGATGAAGTCAAGAGCCTGTCAAAGCGCACGTTTGCGTCTCAGCTTATCATAAATTTCTTATGGCCCGTAATTTTCTTTATTTTAAAAACCTACTGGGCGGCCGTCGTAACTCTCGGCGCTCTGATTATTTTAGTTGTCATCACGATAGTGGATTTCAGAAAGTCGGATAAGAGAGCTGCATTAGTGCTGGTGCCGTATCTGATCTGGTGCCTGTTCGCGCTGTATCTGAATATAGGCGTCGCGGTGCTGAATTAAGTGAAAATAGGCTTACAGGGCGGCTTACTAAGCCGCCCTGTAATGATTATCCCACAGCTATAGATGAGCTGTACTCATAGTAGATGGATTCACACAGGAGCTTAGCGATCTGCGCACGGGAGATCATTGATTTCGGGTTGAGCTTTCCTCCGGAGCCGGAGATAATGCCCATATCGGCGAGGCTCGCAACGGCTTTGAGAGCGAACTTTGAAACGCTGCCGGCATCAGTGAACCGCTCAAGCGCGGACGTGTCCGAGGCATCCCTGTCGTAAAAATAGGCTCTGTAAATAAGCGTGAAAGCCTGCTCGCGCGTAAGAGTTCCGCCGGGTGAGAATTTTCCGCTTCCGGTTCCCTTTGTTATCCCCTGCTCACACGCCCAGTTCACAGCAGCCGCGTAATACGCATTTTGCTGAACGTCCGAAAACCCGTCGAGCGATTGCGGCTCAGGCTTGCCCATGGCGCGCCACAGCATAACCACGAAATCGCAGCGTTTAAGGCTCTGATTGGGCGAGAACTTCCCGTCTCCCGTACCCGAAACGATGCCCTCCCTGTAAAGGGACTCAACGTATCTGCTCGACCAGTGCGCCCGGATATCGGAGAATGTGCAGTAGATATTAGTTTTGTAGGTTTTTCTGAGTTCCCCGAGCTTAACCGTGAGCGTTCCCTCGGCTCCGGGCAAGCCTGTAACGGTAAAGTAGCCTTCTTCATCAACAAATCCAACGCTGTCGCTGACGGACGCCTTTATCGCGCTGTCATTGAAATACACGTCTCTGCCGTATCTTTTAAGCTTGGCTGTGAAGCTGAGCTCCGTCCCCTCTTCAAGTCCAGTTAGCGTCGGTACTTTACCGGTTACATTATCGAGAAGAGTGAAATCAACGCTTTTTTCGCTTACGACGTGAATGCTCGCGGTTCCAACAATGCCGGATGGTGTAGATAAAGTGAGCCTGTCAACGCCCTCGGTCATTCCGGCGGTATATACCATTTCAGAAACAGTCCCGAGCCCGGAAGACGAAGCGAAAAGGATTTCATTTGCTTCAACAGCATTCAGGCACTCATCTGTAAAAATGTTGTCAAGAGATATCGACGCTCCCCGCAAGAGATTTATCCCGTCCTGCTTGAGAAATACTCTTGACGGTGCATCGCTTTTTTTATTGTCGGTTACAAGCAGTATAAACGCACCGCAGCTTCGTTCAGTCCCGCCGGAAGGCCTGTTCACGACCGTCGCGGTCTTATCCCCGGGCCTTTTTACCGCAAACGTTGTCGATCCTCCGCCGTCAAGGTTAACGGCAAAGCGGACGTTCTTAGATTTCATATCCTTAGCGAGATTCTGCATATTAGCGCCGGTTGAATATCCGGACGTCTTTCCGTCTAAAGCGTAAAGCAAAATCGTTCCGTCATACGTAACGCCTACGGCAGTTCTCGGGTTTGTCGACGTTATCGCCTCATCCCAGGCTTTTGAATCTGTGATCTCGCCCTCGTCAACGAGAAGATCGCCGCAGCCTGTTGCCTGAACGGCACTGACAAGCCTCTCGTCAGCGCATTCAAAGCTCAGCGTTACCCTGTCGCCCACCTCGAACTTTTCACGAACGGAATCCCTCATCGAGGTCTCGTCGCAGGTAAGAACGGCTTGATTTTCGCCAATTTTATAATTCTGCCCTTCCGGGATAACGGCCTCCACCTCGTAAGTCACGGTCGAGCCTAGGCGGTACTCTCCCTCAAGAACGTTGAATCTGACGGCCCAGCCTTTGGATGAGGTGTGGGTAGTATCGGAGAATGCGTCAGTCAAAAGATAGAGCCCTCCGCCATCGTTGCGGGCTTTGTTGTAGTGCTTAAGCGTGACAGTGCTGCCATTTTTATTTATAGTAAGAGTAAGCTTGATTTTTGTCTTCCCAAGGAAAAAAACGCCGTTTTCATCTATGGCCAGAATATTTTCATCTTCCGGGCTTGATTTGAATATCCCGTTCTCGATAGATATCCCAAGCGGCATCTGATTTTTGCTGTAGAAGAAATCCGAGTTTACTCCGCCCACGACAGTTTTTCCGAGAGATTCGTAATATTCTATCGCCTGTGTTAACGTCATTCCTCCGTATACGTTTTTACACGGCATAAAGACGGGATAAACAGCGCTTTTCGGGGAAACAGAGAGCATAAACGCCTCTTCTCTGTTATTAAGGACGTTATATGAAATCTCATTCGTATATGTAAAACCGTCCAAAAGCTCAGACGAATTTATGTATACGGCCTCGCCCGTTCCGCCTCCCGCGGCGGAAACAGGCATGGCCGCTGTTGAAACGAGAACGAGTAAAGCGATAAACTCAGCTTTAATTCGCATTGTAACCTCCGCTGAATGACGATCACTCATTCAGCATTTTTATAAATTCTTCTTCCGAAATAATCTGAATTCCCAGCTCACGCGCCTTTGTAAGCTTAGAGCCTGCGGCTTCGCCTGCTAATACAACGCTCGTTTTAGCGGATACAGAGCCTGCGACCTTGCCGCCCGCTTTTTCAATAAGCGCCTTAGCCTCCTCCCTCTTAAGCGTCGGAAGGGTACCGGTTAAAACGAAGGTCTTGCCGGAGAGCTTCGTGCCGGCGGGTTCCTCCTTCGACTCGGTATTCACTCCGGCCTTCTCAAGAAGCGATAAAAGATGCTCAGACTGCGGAGAGGTGAACCATTCTACGATATACTCAGCGGTGACCGCACCAATATCATTGACTGCCGAAAGGTCAAAAATGTTCGCCTCTTTAATTTTTTCCAGCGAGCCGAAAGCTCTTGCGAGAGCTCTCGCGGCGCTCTGACCGACCTGAGGTATACCGAGGGCGCATAATAGCCTTGAAAGATCGTTATCCTTTGATTTTTCAATGGCGGCGATAAGGTTTTCCGCCGACTTCTTTCCGAGCCCCGGAAGGGTCGCAAGATCCTGCGCATTAAGATAATACAGGTCTCCGGCAGAGCGGATAAGTCCGTTATCAATAAGAAGCGCGACTATTGAGGCACCCATACCGTCGATATCCATAGCCTCTCTTGAAACGAAATGCACGATATGCCTCAGCCTTTGAGCGGGGCATTCAGCGCCCCTGCAGCGAATCGCCGCTCCTCCCTCGTCGCGGCTGACGGGTTCTCCGCAAACGGGGCAGACGTTTGGAAATTCGTATGGTTTAGCACACTCCGGCCTTTTTTCCGGCACTACGCGAAGTATTTCGGGTATTATCTCCCCGGCCTTTCTTATAACGACGGTGTCGCCGATGCGGATATCCTTATCGCGTATAAAGTCCTCGTTATGCAGGGTGGCGTTAGTTACGGTAGTTCCCGCAAGGCGCACAGGCTTAACGACGGCTTTCGGGGTAAGAACGCCCGTTCTTCCCACCTGGATAATAATATCCGTAACCTCAGTCATTTTCTCTTCTGGCGGATATTTAAAGGCGACAGCCCAGCGAGGCGCCTTTGCGGTGCTCCCGAGCGTGAGCCTGTCCGCAAGGCTGTTAACCTTGATTACGGCTCCGTCGATATCGTAATCAAATTCCTCTCTGTTCTCTCCAATATATGAAATTCTATCCTTGATCCCGTTAAAATCAGTATATTCCCAGTGAGGAACGGTGCGGAAGCGAAGCTTTTTAAGAAACTCAAGGCTTTCCGAGTGAGTTTCAAAGCTCATTTCGCCAGAAGTCTGCACGTTGAATACCACGATGTCAAGCCTGCGCTCAGCGGCAATTTTCGGATCAAGCTGGCGCAGAGATCCGGCTGCGGCGTTCCTCGGATTGGCAAACAGCGGCTTTTCCTCCGCTTCTCTTTCCGCGTTGAGCTCACGGAAAACCTTTTTGGACATATATACCTCGCCGCGAACGACAAGGTGTGCAGGCGCGCCCTCAAGCTTCAAGGGAAGGCTCCTGATCGTTCTTAAATTTTCGGTAACGTCCTCGCCCGTGACCCCATCGCCCCTTGTTGCGCCCTGAACGAAGACGCCGTTCTCGTATCTTACGGCAACGGAAAGCCCATCGACCTTGGGCTCAACGTCAAATTCGGCCCCGTTTACCGAGGCTTTTATCTTATCAATGAACTCGGACACCTCGTCGAAGGAAAAAACGTCCTGCAGGCTCTCAAGCGGCACCTCGTGGCTGACGGGAGAGAACGCAGATACCGCCTTTCCTCCGACACGCTGAGTCGGAGAGTCCGGCGTTATAAGCTCAGGGTTTTCCCTTTCAAGCTCCTCAAGCTCGCGAAGGAGCATATCATACTCGAAATCCTGCAGCGTGGGCGAATCCTCAACGTAATACTTGTAATTTGCCTCGGTGAGAATTTCCCGAAGCTCGTATATCCTTTTGTTCGAGTCCATAATTCCCTTCCTTTTAAAACCTTTTTATCCTAAGCTTGCGTAAGTCTCTGGCACCCTTCCAACGATAACAGTCTCGCAGACCGTGATCTCTGTCTGAACGTCATCCCATTTATCGCGGTATCCTGAGAGCAGTATTCCGAGGCCGACGTCCACCTGAAGTATAATTCTGTGCCTTGTCTGATTTATCCCGGCGGAGGAAAATTCATTCCTCAGCGTTGCGGACACGTTCGTGACCGAGAGGATATCAACCGAGATTTTCGGCCCCCTGCCGGAAAGCAGAGTACCGCCTATCAGGTTCCCTATCGGGATATCAACTCGGGTAACGTCCATATCGGAAAAGCGCTTTACTATCTCCCCCGTTATCTCTGACTGAAGATAATTTACGTTCGCCATATTGGTTAAGAGAGCGGTGATATTGCCATCGGCGTCCTTCTCAAGGGTAACGAGGTCGGAATAGTCGATGCTTCCGTCCATCACCTTTTCCGATATCACGTCGTTCACCGTTATCGTTATCACGTCCGTCGCGTCAGCAAGCGCAAGCTCAACGACCATAGAGCCGATATTGGAAATGACGTAGGCGATGATCAAAACGAATAACAGAAGAACGGTCACCAGAGTAAAGATCGCAGGCCTTTTCAGCCTTGCCCTAATGGAATTTCCGAGTCTTCTCGCTCTTATGCCCCGCATATAATCCACCCCTTGATGATTATATGCGCAGGAGATTAATTACTTTCCTCAAAAAGCTCGGAAATAGCTTTCATAATTCCGAGCTTGCCTGACTCATAGGTCAGCCCGCCCTGCAAAAAAGCGGTATAAGGCGGTCTCATCGGCCCGTCGCAGGAAAGCTCGATCGAAGCGCCTTGTACGAAGGCTCCGGCGGCCATAATGACCTGGTCCTCGTACCCCGGCATATCCCAAGGAATGGGCGTTACGTATGAGTCGATGGGCGAGCCCAACTGTATCCCCTTGCAGAATTTTTGAAGAAGCTCAGCGCTTCCGAGATCGACTGACTGAATGATATCGTATCTCGTTTCATTTGAAGCGGGGCTCGGCTTAAATCCGATAAGCTCGAGCATTCTTGCGCAGAATACCGCCGTCTTTAGCGCCTGAGCGGCGGCGTGAGGAGCGTTTAAAAGCCCCTGGAAAAAGAGCCTGTAGCCCGGCTCGTAGGAACCGCACTCGCCGCCAATTCCGGGAACTGTAAGCCGCATAGCGGCGGCGTCTACGAGATCTTTTCTTCCGACGACGTAGCCCCCGGTCGGGGCAAGCCCGCCGCCGGGATTTTTTATTAGTGAGCCTGCGCAAAGATCCGCGCCAAGCTCAACAGGCTCGCAAAGCTCTGTAAACTCTCCGTAGCAGTTATCTACTATCACGGCGGCGCGCGGGTTTACGCTGTGCACAAGGTCCGCGATCTCGCCTATCTTTTCGGCCGACAGCGTCGGTCTTGAGGCGTAGCCCCTTGAGCGCTGAATCGTGACAGCGGCGACCCTCGGGTCAGACGCGGCGGAGCGGATAGCCTCCATATCCGGTCTGCCGTCCTTGCCGAGCTCCACCATCTCAAAGCCCACGCCGTAATACTTCAGCGTACCCGGGTAGTCGCCGGATATACCGATAGCGGTTTGAAGAGTGTCATACGGCATACCCGTCGCAGACAGAAGGATATCTCCCGGTCGTACAGCCGAAAAAAGCGCGGCGGTTATCGCGTGCGTCCCGTTTACAAAATTCGGGCGGACAAGTGCGGCTTCTGCCTTGAAAATGGCGGCAAAGACCTTTTCAAGCGTCTCTCTCCCGAGGTCGTCGTATCCGTATCCCGTTGTTCCGGCAAACATATTGGCGGAAACTCTGTTTTCCGCAAAAGCGTCGAGTATCTTTGCGGTGTTTTGAAGCGAGATCGCGTCAATTCGCTGAAAGCACTCTCTTACGTCATTCTCCGCTTTAGACGCAAGGCTCATTATCTTATCTGAAAACTGCATCTTTACTCAAGCCCCATAACTATTTCTTTAAAATATCTGCCCCTCTCGGCAAAGTTTTTGAATCTGTCAAACGAGGTGCAGGCTGGCGACAAAATGACCGTGTCGCCGCTCTCCGCGGCCTTATACGCGCGCTCAACCGCCTTCTCAAATTCGGGCTCAAGTATCAGCTCGCCAGTAAAGCCCGCGTTCAGCGCAGCCGCTTTTATCTTCTCCGCGGTAAAGCCGGTAACGATAAGCTTTTTAACGTGCCCGACGATCCCGGCTCCGAGCGAATCAAATGGAACGCCCTTATCCTTTCCGCCCGCAATAAGGATAACTTTTTCCTTGAACGAGCGAAGCCCCGCCGTCGTTCTCGAAGGGCTCGAGGCGATTGAGTCGTTATAGAATTTAATGCCGTTCAGCTCTCTTACAAATTCGATCCTGTGCTCAACTCCGCGAAACTCTTTGGCCGTTTTGATCATAGCCTCCTCAGAGGCGATTTTCCAAACCGCCGCAAACGCGGCCATATAGTTTTCAATATTATGGACGCCGGGGATGAAGATCTCATCTGTCGCCATAATCTCTTTTTGAGCCCCGCCTTTCACGCGGTAAATAATTCCGTTTTCTGCATAAAAACCGTTATCGGGAACGCTTTTCCGTGAAAATGCAAGGCATTCACCGCTGACGGACGGGATAAAGCTTTTCGTTATCTCGTTGTCAAGGTTAAGCACTACCCTTTCCGGCTGTGGATCATTTAAGAAAATATGGGTTTTGGCCTTGATGTACTCGTCCATACCGGTATGCCAGTCAAGATGATTGGGCGCGAGGTTCGTAATAACCGCGACCTTGGGCGACTTTTTTATCGTCATAAGCTGGAAGCTCGAGAGCTCAAGGACGCAGTAATCATCAGGCTCCATCTCTTTCGCCTTGTCAAGAAGCGGCGTTCCGATATTGCCGCCGACCCAGACCTTTTTCCCGTCGTTCTTCAAAATCTCGGAAATGACAGTAGTCGTTGTGGTTTTTCCGTCCGATCCGGTGACGGCTATTATCGGGCAGGGGCAAACCTCAAAAAAGGCCTCCATCTCGCTCGTGAGCGTCGCTCCCCTTCTCACGGCTTCGGTAAATTCGGGAACGTCGGGTCTAATCCCGGGCGAGCGGAAAATCACGTCGCCCTCTATGTCTTTTAGATACCCATCTCCGAGAACGAGCTTTACGCCTGAGGCTTCAAGCTCATCAGCGCAGTCAAGCTTTTCTCTTGCGGCCTTATCTCGGGCGGTAACGGAGACCCCCGCTTCACGCAGGAGCTTTATAAGCGGCCTGTTGGAAACGCCGACGCCGACAACGTCAGCTTTCTTACCGCGAAGTCCTTCCAAATATTCTGAAAGAGTCATAACGCACCTCTCATAAACAATTCTAAATTTATATTATATACCCTATGCCCCTTTTTTTCAATCATTCCATTTGACATTGGGCTTTATTTCGGTTAAAATACCTCAGTCAGCAGGTCGGACAGCCGCGGGCATAAGGGGAAACCCTGTGCGTGAGGAAAGTCCGGGCTCCATAGGGCAAGGATAACGGGTAACACCCGCCGGGGGCGACCCCCGGACAAGTGCAACAGAGATATACCGCCCCGCAGTTTTATGCGGAGCAAGGGTGGAAAGGCGAGGTAAGAGCTCACCCGGGGCGTGGAGACACGGCCCCGCTGTAAACTCTATCCGGAGCAACACCGTGGAGGGACTATAGGCCTGCCCGGCCGTCCCGAGGAGGTGGCTGGAGCCCTGAGGCAACTCAGGGCGTAGATAGATGGCTGTCGATTACAGAACCCGGCTTACAGACCCGCTGACAAAAAAGCAGCTCAGGTATTCTCCTGGGCTGCTTTTTTTACAATCTTTCCGCCTGCGCTTTCGCAAGCTCAAGGTATTCTTTATACCGTTCCGAATCGGTATCCCCGTATTTATTGCCGCAGTAGACCCATTCGCAGTTCTCATAGAAAAGAAAGTATTCAAGATCATTGAGATACTTTTCTCGGCTTATCCCTTTAGCTTTTATCAGCTTTTCGTAATAATAATCAACCGCAAAGGCTCTGTCCTCGCGGGATAGATAGAAAAACGATCCGTTTTCTTCCCTTCCATGCGCTATAAGCCTTGCAAACGAAGTCAGATAAGGCAGCATCCCGGCGTATTCCCAATCGATGATGACAGCTCTATCATCCGAAACGATTACGTTGAACGGCAGTAAATCGTCGTGGCAAAGAGCTCTCGGCGCCTCTTTATACACTTTCAGAAAACGTGCATACGCCTTTTCGAGCATAGGATCGTTCAGGTACTTTCCCCTGCTTATTCTGCTCTCAAGA
>ONGN01000122.1 GCA_900317385.1 uncultured Eubacteriales bacterium | reverse complement strand
AGCTCACCGACCCGCGCACCGTTTCCGCAGACAACTAAACGAAAACCCGGACGGAATAATCCGTCCGGGAGTTTTATTGCTTCTCTTCAATTGTTCCGTCAACTATGGTAAGCGTTTCGTCTGCCCTTTGAGCGACGGACGGATCGTGCGTAACGACGATGACGCAGGCTTTTTCCTCGTGCGCAAGGCGCTGAAGGATCTCAACGATATTATCCCCGTTTTTCTTGTCGAGGCTTCCCGTCGGTTCATCCGCAAGCACGATTCTGCTGCCCGCTGCCAGCGTGCGGGCAATTGCGACGCGCTGCTGCTCCCCGCCGGAGAGTTTTTTCGGCAAAGCCCCAAACAACTCTGGCTTCAGCTCCACCCGTTCAAGGCAGGCACGTGCTCTCTGCTCGGCTTCCTTTCGCGGCATACGCTTTACGGTGAGGGGATATGCCGCGTTTTCCTCCGCCTTCAGGAGCGGGAAAAGGTTCAGCTCCTGATATATCACGGATATCTTATCCCTCCTGAGGCGGCAGGCATCGATTTTTGCGGTATCTTCTCCGTCGATCGTCACTCTGCCAAGGGTCGGCATACGCAGTCCGGCTATCAGCGAAAGCAACGTGCTTTTTCCGCTCCCGCTTACGCCCATTATCGCATAGAGCCGCCCTTCCTCAAACGTGTATGAAACGCCGCACAGCGCTTCCGTTTTTCTTGATTTATCGCTGTATGTATAAGATACGTTTTCAAGCGTTATCATTTTACTCAACTCCTTTGGTTAGCTCCGGCGACTTTTTGCCGACCGCCCTTAACGCAGCTATTAGAAAGCCTATAATCTGAGCCGCCGCAGCGATCGCTATTTTCAGCCATGGCGGGCTGATATCGGTAGCCGCGGAAAGAATGCCGATAGTAAAGCCGAAGCCCGGTAGGCTGAGAGCAAGCTGCTCCGCCATCACCTCCGCTATCACCCGGCTCTTCGTCAGACCGAGAATATACTGAAGAGCCAGCTCCTGTTCCCTTGCCTTTATGATGATATTCCCAAGGAGAAAACCGACGGCAAAAGCCAGCGCGGTCATAATATCCCCGAATATCATAAACGTCCTTTTCGATTGCTCAAGGCTTGCAACCGTGCTTTTCAGCGTATCGTCGTAAATTGCGAGAGCAAAGGGATAGTATCTGTACATTGTTACACCCCACTCCTGAGGCACTCCCTCCGGATCGACAAAGGCAAAATACTTAGAACCGCACTTCTCCCAAAATTCGTCTATTCTCCGGTTATCGCTGAAAACCGCGCTTAATGAGCTTGCGGTTATGCCGTGATTTGCGTTAAGCTCAATATCGCAAACGGCTTCCCAAGGGCAATATATGGTCTTCGCCTTATCTCCTGTTCCGAAATAAGTTCCGACGACCCTGAGCTCCGCCGTTACGGTCTCCACACCGGCAACCTCAACGGTAACGCTTTCCAGCTGCGACAGCTCGTTTGGAACGATACAGCCGCTCTCGTCTCCGGAAAAGAAGCTCTCGTCATATCCTTCCCGCCATACGATTATTCGGCCGCCTCCATCCGCAAGCTCCCTTGCGGCCCCTATGTCGGTCAAGCCGACAAGTGTGTACGGCTTTTTGTCTATCAGGGCCTGAATAGAGGTCTGAGCCGAGACCTCCTTTATATATCCGAGAAATTCCGTTTCCGGGTGAGAGGGACCGTATCTCTCGTCCTGAAAGAAAAGATTTACAGCCCAGCCCGGGATGTTTAGCCCCTCAGAACGCGTACCCTTAAGGTTTGTTATCGCGCATTTCACCGGCAACTCTGCGTATACCGCGTCAATGCTTTTTTCCATGCTCCTCTCACCCGCGAAAAGACCGAATAATGCTCCGCAGGCAGCGGCGGCGCAGATAATAGACAAAAGGCACCGCATCGGTCTTCGTCTCATTCTCGTAATAAGATAGGGCATCAGCTCACCTCTTTTTTCCTCTTATGTGCCGAGCCTTCTTCAAAACCGTCCAAGCGGCCAAAAGGATAAGAAGCGCCGTTGCGGCAAGCTGACATACCGCGGTCAGGACTATTGCCCGCGGTGAAACCTCGAGCCTCATGCTGACTTTGGCGGCAACTCCGAGTCTTTCAATAACCCCACCCGAAAGGAAAAACGCCAGAGCCGCCCCGATAACCGTTCCCGGTACGGCTATGCCAAGTCCCGATAGTAAAACGTGCCGCACGGCGTCTTGTCCCGGCGCGCCAAGTGAGAGCATGCGCTCCGCGTCCGCTCTTTTATTCAGGGGAAAGAATATTATGAACGCCGCCGTGAGAACAAGCCATATTGCGGCGCAGCCAAGAAGCGTGCTACGCGATACTCCGAAAAAGGACTCAAGCTCAGCCTTAACCGTTGAATAGCCCTGATCGTACACTACGAAAAGTCCCTCATATCCCTTTTCTCTAAGTATACCCTCCAGCTCGGCGGCGGAGCCGTTCTTTATCGTCATCGAGCTGAATATCCCGCTATTCGAGGTATACTCCTCGCAGGCAGCCGAGCCCTCAGGGATAAACACCGTATTGGGCGAAATGGCGTAGGTCCCGTCGGACCATTCGTTTTTCTGCCGGTAAAGGCCGACTATCTCAAACTCCTCTTCAGCGGCAAAGCTCCTGAGCGGCGAATAGTAGGCCGCGGCAACGTTTGCGGTACGCATATAGGTGGAGCCCATTCTGGCTATAAAGCCCTCATCAAGCTCATAGAAGGAGAGCCTCAACTTATCCCCGACCT